>NZ_JBEOVN010000246.1:0-9474 GCF_040295565.1 Streptomyces sp. NPDC002785
GGTGAAGAGCGACGGCGCGACGACGATCGGCGAGCTCGTCACGGACCTGCTCGGCCCGATCGGAGGACCGAAGGAAGAGCTCAAGGGCAATCCGGCGGAGCACTACATCATCGGGCGCCTGGCCCCCGGGGGAGTCGCTGCCGACGGCGGGATGAGCCTGGCCGGGATGCCGTTGGAGCCCACCCAGTTCGACGAGACGACCGTCGCAGGGGTGCCGGACGCGGAGGAGGGCGACCCGGACCTCGCCCAGCGTCCCCAGCCTCCAGCCCTCCAGCCTCGGACTCACCTTCCGGATCGACGGGCCATGGATGAGCTGAGGGTGCACTGCTCATGGGCTCGGTACAAACCCAGGCCCCTCCAAGGATCCCGAGTACAAGGGCAGCTGCTCTGTCTGGCACCGGACGGCCTACGCCGGGACGGTGCCCGTCAAGCTGCTCGCGGACGGCACGATCGAGGCACAGGAAGTACTGCCCGAGGAATTCCCCGGAGTGGTGATACGCGGTCGGGCCCGAATGTATGAGGGCGACCGGCTCATCCCACTCTTCCTCGCTGGTTCCCCACCGGGGGTGGCAAGACCGAGGCCTACCTCGACAGTCGGCCGACTGGTCGACCACCTGCTCTGGCTCACGGGCCCAGAAGCCCGATATCTGCGGCCCGGCTGACCCATCTCGCGCGGTCTCTTGGCCGTGTACACGCGTCTGGCCCCCGGTATGCCACCCGGGGGCCAGACCCAAGGCGAAAACCGTTACGGCAGGTTCCTCGCCATGACGATGCGCTGGACCTGGCTCGTGCCCTCGTAGATCTGCGTGCTTTACAGGTCATATGGCTCTGGCGTGCACGAACACCCCTCTCAGAGGGGGCCTCCCCAGCTTTTCCCCGTGATCGTCAACAGTCTGCGCAGGCAGGAGGCGCGCTGGAGGCATCACCACCAGTCGCGCGGTACGCGAGCAGGCCCGGCGCAGATTACGCGGTTTCCCGTTCCGTCAACCGTGATCGCTTGACCGGTGCGCCCAGCCCTCGGGAGCATCAACCCAGATGCGGGACACCGGCAGCGGCACGGGAGAGGGGAACCCAGACCATGAAGGTCACCAAGCTGGTCAGCACGTGCGACATCAAGGACTGCCCGACGATCTACGCCACGGATCGCGGCACCTTCCTGGTACAGGGCGAGACGCCGACTAACCACGGGCTTCAGATTCCCGCGCACGAAACCCTGGTCGAGATCCCGATGGAACTGATCCAGAAGGCCATCCGTGACAACCTCATCTAGGACCCTCGGCGACCTCTTCGACGCGTTCGAGCGCGAGGCATTCCGGCTGGAGACCCTGGACGACTACAGCAAGTCCGGGAGCGTCGACGCCTATCAGGCATTCCTGGCCGGGGAGCCACAGCCGGACGACTACAACGCGGGCTGGGTCGAAGAACTACGCTCGCACGCCGAGAAGGGGAAGCGGGTGTACCGGGTCCATATCCTGTCCCGCCCACTCACGGACTATCTTAGGTTCGAACTCGGCTGGGGCTACCACAAGAACGTGAGCGGGGGCGAAGAGTTCTTCATCCTCGACATCACCGACAAACCCAACCCCTTGGAGGATGTTCCGGATTTCTGGTTCTTCGACTCCAAGTCCGTGGCCGTGATGAATTACGACGGAAGCGGGAAGTACCTGGGTTCGGAAGTGCTACCGCAGGAAAGAACAGCGGAGTTCACGCGGTACCGTGACGCGGCACTCGCGCACGCGGAACCGTTCACCGAATGGTGGGCCAAGTACGGGGCGTGAACAGAGCACAGTTTGGAGCCGCGCTGCGGGCGCTGCGAGTGGCATCCGGCAAGGAAGCCAAAGCGGTGGCCCGCAGCGCCCTCATGTCTCCGTCCAAGCTGTCCAAGATCGAGAATGCGAAGCTGGCACCCAGCGCGACGGACGTCGAGCGCATCCTGACCGCCATCGGCGTCTCGGACGAGGTCAAGGCGGAGTACACGGAAGCCGCACGCGCGTCAGCAACAGAGGCGACGGCGTGGCGCCTGCTCAAGCGGTTCGGGGTCCACAAAGGCCAGCAGGCCGCCAAGGCCTTGGAAGCCCAGATGTCTGTACTGCGGCTGTTTCAACCCGCGCTCGTTCCGGGCCTGCTCCAGACTCCCGAGTACACCCGGGCCATTCTGCAACGCCACGACCTGAGTGAAGACGCACTCACGCGAACGATCAATGGGCGACTTGAACGGCAAGCAGTTCTCTACGACAACGCAAAGTCGCTACGGTTCATCATCACCGAACCTGTTCTGCGCTGGCGCATCGTGCGACCGCAGATGATGGCTGCTCAGCTTGATCGCATCGTGTCTATTTCCCGACTCTCCCACGTGGACATCCGGATAGTCCCCCTGCGGGTTCAGCAACACGACATCGCAAATCACGCCTTCGTCATCCGTGACGACCGCATGGTGACCGTTGAAATCGTCCATGCCGAAGTCGTCGCTACGGACCCACGAGACGTGAGTCTCTACGTTGATAAGTTCGAAGGATTCGAGCGAGCAGCGCTGGCCGGCGACGAAATGCGGGATCTGATCGAAGGTATCCGCAACGACTTTTTGCGGGAACAGGAAACAGGCTAGAGGCGCGATCGTGGCCCACCGAAGATGGGGGCCATGGTGAGCGACAGCAGGGCACATAGGACCGAAGCGGCTGATCATCTGGGCAGCAGTGAGGCCCGACAGTTCCTCTCTCACCTCTCCGGAGCGCGCGGTGTCGGCGGTGTGCTCCTGGTCCGTAAGTCCGGCCCCGGGCCGGAGGGAGCGGACCTTGCCCCCGGCTCGTCCTTGAACTGGCCAAAGTGTGAATGCGGTGCCCCGAAGTGCCCGGACTACCAGGCCCGTCCGCAAGCGTCGCGAGAGGAACTGAGCGCCAGGGTTGCCGAGGCCGACGGGCGGAGCCGGAGGGGTGGGCTGTGAGCATCAGAACAGCCATGCGGTACGTGATGCACAGGATCAACGAGCACCCCGACACGGACGTCACCTTCGAGGCCGTATGTCTGCACTGCAAGTGGACGGCGACGCCTTCCAGTGACTCGGCATCCGTCGATGTGGAGTGCATGAGCCACACGGGCCGCAGTGGTCGCAAGGGGTTCAGACGCATTCGTACGTCGTTCGCCATGGTGGTCCGCGCTGAGTAGAAGCCCCCGCCCCGGCGGTGAAAACCCTGGACAGGTCGAGCGGTCGGGGCGGGATGCACAACGGTGCGGGGACCGATTCCCCGTCTGGCACGTCGAAGGGATCAGGCACGATGACCGCAGTCCCCGAGTTCGAGTTCCGCACATCCAATGCGTGCAAGTACGACCCGAACGACCGCCGCTGTGTCGAGGTGGCGACGAACGTTCCCGGTAGGGTCGTCGTCCGCAACTCCGCGACCGGTGAGACGGTCGAGTTCACGGCCGTTGAGTGGACCGACTTCCTGTCAGGTACCAAGCTGGGTGAGTTCGACTTGTCTGTCTAGGGAGACACCGTGCACGAGTGCCCACGCTGCGGCAGCGAAGCGGTACCGGACCCGGAACATGAACGGGTGATCTGCTGCCTGTCGTGCTGGCACACGTGGGCGCTGCCGAAGGACACCCACTGTCCGGGTTTTCTTCCTCGTCTCATGCCCGCGCTGCGGATGCTGGAGGAGTACCGGGACCTGCGACGCTAACCAAGCAAAGGAACGCCCCTGCCGAATAGTGGGGGCGTTCCTTTGGTTTGATTCGAGTGGTCAGAGCAGTGCACGGAAAGGGTTGGCGGCGAGCGGTTCCAGGCGCTTCGATTGGGGCGCAGGCATCGGGGCCTGCCTCAGTTCCGGGCGGTAGGCATCCATCTGCACGACCGTGGCACGGTTCTGCTCACGCTGAGAGTTGGCCGGCCGCGACGCAGAGCGACGGGAATCGTTGCCGTTCAGGTCACGCTTCGCGCTGGCCAGCTGGGTTTCTGCGTGACGGGAATCGTCACCGCGGAGCGTGAAAACGGTGGCCGGTCGACCGGTCCTCCCCGCCCGTTTCACGGTCACGACGATTCCGGGTAGTTCCTTGACCTCTGCGGCCCGAGTTCGAGCGTCGCCGCCAGGCCCTGCAGCAGGCCGGAGACATCCCCGACCCCCGTGAAGCTAAGATCGTCCGGCTCAAGGCGGAGAGCACCAAGCTCAGGAAACGGCTGACCCGATCCGAGCAGACGATCAACGAGCTTATGGACTTCCGCGCCCAGGCCCTGGCATGGCTCGCCGCCCAGCACGAAGAGATCGTCCGCCTCCGTGAAGCCGCCCTCGGGACAAGCCGCGTGAGCCGCCTTCCCGCACCGCGAACCACACGTGCAGCTGACACACCGGGATTCACTGGGCACTGTCGGACGCAGGGTGATCGAAAAGGGTTTACGGACGGGGCTGCGCTTGGATAGACGTTACGGCGGAACCCCCACCATGAGGGTGAGGGGCCACGACAGCGAGAGGAGGGGTAAGCCCATGATCGCCATGATCACCGCGCTTGTGTCCTCCCGGGGTGCGGACCACATCTGACCTCGGAGCGGACGGGCGCTCTCACCGGAGCGTGCTTTGACCGTGAAACAGAACGACCTGACCATGCGTCCGATCACCGGACGCGAAGAACTCGTCCTCTTCTCCCAACTGCCTTACACCCTCAACAAGGAACTGGCGGACGACCTTGCCGCCGGCCGCCGACGTCCGGAATGGATGTGGGTCGCCCTCCGCGGCGAGCGCCTACTGGCCAGGGTCGCATGGTGGGGTCGGACCGGAGACGACACACCATTCCTTTTGGACATTTTCGACATCGACGACAGCAGCGCGGATCGCGATCGCGTGGACATCGGCGTGCGGCTGCTGCAGGCTGCCACGGCCGCAGTGGTCCCAGCCGGCGCCCGTCCACCCGAGTACAACCGAGCCGTCCCACCCGATTGGCGCGAGGGCGGAGTGACCGGGCACATCGTCGAGGACCGCATGCTCGCCCTAGAACGGACCGGCGCCCGGCAGTTCGTCGAACGGGTGCTTCTGGAGTGGCGTCCCGGGACGCCACTCCCCGAGCCGAGGGGGCGCCTGGCGTTCCGGCCGGTCCGCGACACCGAGGAAATCCTCGCCCTGATGACTCGGGTCCTGGACGGAACGCTGGACGCGCACAGCAGGGACGACCTGACTCGGATGTCCCCCCGCGAAGCGGCGGCCAGACACTATGAGGAGGAACTCGCGCACTTCCGGAGCCCGAAGGACCGGTGGCGGATCGCGACACTGCCGGACGGCGAGCCGGTGGGGTTCGTCACCCCGGCCCGCAACGACTACAACCCCGTCATCGGCTACCTCGCCGTACTCCCCGAACACCGGGGCAACGGCTACATCGACGAGATCCTTGCCGAAGGCACCCGGATCCTCAGCGCGCAGGATGTCCCCCGCATCCGGGCAGCCACGGATCTCGGCAACACCCCCATGGCGAACGCCTTCCAGCGCATCGGATACGTCAACTTCGGGCGCCGGATCTGCATGATCTGGAGCTGACCGAGGGCGCGGGGCTCCCGCAACGGCGTCCCGCCCACTCGCTGGCGATCAACAGAGTGAACTGCATCACACCAGCGAGGCTGGAATGCAACACGCGCTGCCCGCATCGTCGCGAACGCGGCGTCAAAGCTCGTCTGGTCAATCACGACACAACTCCGACTGCACACGGCCTCTGCGGACACAAGGCATTACTACGGGTCGCGACTGCTGTACGCCGGAGTCCCCGAGAACGACGTGGCCGACTGGATGGGCCACAGCAGTACGGACGTACTGAGGGAGCACTACCACTACATCTTCGAAGGGGCCGAGCAGCGCGGTCGGGCCGCCATCGCAACGATGTTGACGCCCGGCGCTGACGACCCCACGGAGGCGTCAGAGGTCGCCTGATCCGCTTACGACAACAGCCCCCGGCATCACGCCGGGGGCTGTGTTGTTTGTGCAAGTCAGTGGCCGATTCCAGCCCGGCATCCGCCCAGGATTCCCCCAGCATGACGCCCAGGAACGGTCCTGATCAGGCCGCAACGGACAGAAAGCCAAGGATGTGCCTACGGACCCCCGAAACCGCCTCTGACCTGCGAAAACCCTACTACGGCAGGTTCCTGGCCATCACGATCCGCTGGACCTGGTTCGTGCCTTCATAAATCTGCGTGATCTTCGCGTCGCGCATCATCCGCTCCACCGGGTAGTCCCGCGTGTAGCCGTAGCCGCCGAGCAGCTGGACCGCGTCCGTGGTGATCTCCATCGCGACGTCGGAGGCGAAGCACTTGGCCGCGGCGCCGAAGAAGGTGAGGTCGCCGTCGAGGCGCTCGGACTTGGCGGCGGCCGAGTAGGTGAGCTGGCGGGCCGCCTCCAGCTTCATGGCCATGTCGGCGAGCATGAACTGGACGCCCTGGAAGTCGCCGATCGGCTTTCCGAACTGCTTGCGCTCCTGGACGTAGCCCTTGGCGTAGTCGAGGGCGCCCTGCGCGATGCCGAGGGCCTGGGCCGCGATCGTGATGCGGGTGTGGTCCAGGGTCTTCATCGCGGTGGCGAAGCCGGTGCCCTCCTCGCCGATGATGCGGTCGGCGGGGATACGGACGTTGTCGAAGTAGACCTCGCGGGTCGGGGAGCCCTTGATGCCGAGCTTCTTCTCCGGGGCGCCGAAGGAGACACCCTCGTCCGACTTCTCGACGACGAAGGCGGAGATGCCCTTGGAGCGCTTGGTCGGGTCGGTGACGGCCATGACCGTGTAGTACTCGGAGACGCCCGCGTTGGTGATCCAGCGCTTCACACCGTTGAGCACCCAGAAGTCGCCGTCGCGCACGGCCCTGGTCTTCATGCCCGCCGCGTCGGAGCCCGCGTCGGGCTCGGAGAGGCAGTACGAGAACATGCCGTCGCCCTTGGCGAGCGGGCCCAGGTACTTCTTCTTCAGGTCCTCGGAGCCGGAGAGGATCACCGGGAGCGAGCCGAGCTTGTTCACGGCCGGGATGAGGGAGGAGGAGGCGCAGGCACGGGCCACCTCCTCGATCACGATGACCGTGGCGAGGGCGTCGGCGCCCGCGCCGCCGTACTCCTCGGGTACGTGCACCGCGTGCAGGTCCGCGGCGGTCAGGGCGTCCAGCGCCTCCTGTGGGAAGCGGGCCTCCTCGTCGACGGCCGCCGCGAACGGGGCGATCTTCGCCTCGGCGAGCGCACGCACCGTCTCGCGGAGCATCTCGTGCTCCTCGGCCGGACGGTACAGGTCGAAATCGGTCGAACCCGCCAAGACGCTCACTCCCCAGAGATGCTAACTACCGTTAAGTAACCCAATTTTAGAGCGCCGTTCCCGCAATGACCTATGCAAAGCGTGCGTGAGCTTCGCGACAGGGGTGGCAGAAGCTGCGCAGGCGGCCGGAAACCGGGCCTTCGGGGGCACGACTATGCTCGTTCACCGCACGTCTGTCTGCATCTCCCAGGAGCACTCCATGGCCCTCAGGATCACTGTGATCGGCACCGGCTATCTCGGCGCCACCCACGCCGCGGCCATGGCGGAACTGGGCTTCGAGGTGCTCGGCCTCGATGTCGTGCCGGAGAAGATCGAGATGCTGGGCGCGGGCAAGGTCCCGATGTACGAGCCGGGCCTGGAAGAACTGCTCCGCAAGCATGTGGAGGGCATCGAGGGAGCCACCGGGCGGCTGCGGTTCACCACCTCGTGGGAAGAGGTGGCGGCCTTCGGCGATGTGCACTTCGTCTGCGTGAACACTCCGCAGAAGCACGGCGAGTACGCCTGCGACATGAGCTACGTCGACAGCGCCTTCGAGTCACTGGCACCGCATCTGACCCGGCCCGCCCTGGTCGTCGGGAAGTCGACCGTGCCGGTGGGTTCGGCGGCCCGGCTCGCGGCACGGCTGGCGGAGCTGGCGCCGGTGGGTGCGGAAGCGGAGCTGGCCTGGAACCCGGAGTTCCTGCGCGAGGGCTTCGCCGTGAAGGACACCCTGCACCCGGACCGGATCGTCGTCGGTGTGGCGAGCGAGCGGGCCGAGAAGCTGCTGCGCGAGGTGTACGCGACGCCGGTCGCCGAGGGGTCGCCGTTCGTGGTGACGGACTTCCCGACCGCCGAGCTGGTGAAGACCGCGGCCAATTCCTTCCTGGCCACGAAGATCTCGTTCATCAACGCCATGGCGGAGGTCTGCGAGGCCGCCGACGGCGATGTGAAGAAGCTGGCCGAGGCGATCGGGCACGACGAGCGGATCGGGTCCAAGTTCCTGCGGGCCGGGATCGGCTTCGGTGGCGGCTGTCTGCCGAAGGACATCCGGGCCTTCATGGCGCGCGCCGGTGAGCTGGGCGCGGACCAGGCGCTGACCTTCCTCCGCGAGGTCGACTCGATCAATATGCGGCGCCGCGGCCACATGGTGGAGCTGGCCCGGGAGGCTGTGGGCGGCGATTCGTTCCTCGGCAAGCGGGTCGCGGTCCTGGGTGCGACGTTCAAGCCGGACTCGGACGACGTACGGGACTCGCCGGCGCTGAACGTGGCCGGGCAGATCCATCTGCAGGGCGGCCAGGTCACGGTCTTCGACCCGAAGGGCATGGACAACGCCCGGCGGCTCTTCCCGACCCTCGGTTACGCGGACTCGGCGCTGGACGCGGTGCGCGGCGCGGATGTGGTGCTGCATCTGACGGAGTGGCGCGAATTCCGCGAGCTGGACCCGGCGGCGCTCGCCGAGGTCGCGTCCCGCCGGATAATCCTGGACGGCCGCAACGCGCTCGACAGCGAGCTGTGGCGCAAGGCCAGCTGGACGTACCGGGCGATGGGGCGCCCGAAGGCCTGATCCGGCGCGTTAGGCGCGCCGCGCGCGATAGGCGCGCATTTTGGCGCGGGCGCCGCACACCGACATGGAGCACCAGCGGCGGCGCCCCGCCGGGCTGCGGTCGTAATAGGCCCAGCGGCAGTCCTCGGCCTCGCACGCCTTGAGCCGGGCCCAGGTGCCGTCGGCCGCCGCGGTGGCGATGGCCGCCGCGACACGTGCGGTGAGACCGGCAGGTTCGGCGGCGGGCCGCAGCGAGGCGGCGCCCGCCGCGTCCACGGTGACGCGCAGAGGTGCTTCGGCGAGGATCCGGTCGAGCGGGGGCGCGGCGACGCCGTCCGGCGGGTGGTGGCCGGCGTGGAGCTGACCGGGGGCACGGGCACGACGCTCGCGTTCCAGGCCGCGCCCGGTCACGTAGCGCCGCAGTGGCCGCGTGCGGACGGCTCGCAGCAGTTCCATCTGGATCTGGCCGTGCCGGATCTGGACGCGGCGGAGCAGGAGGCGCTCGCCCTGGGCGCGACCGTGCTGGACGCGGCGGACCGCGGGCGGAGTTTCCGGGTGTACGCCGATCCCGCGGGGCATCCGTTCTGCCTCTGCGCGTGTTAGAAGCGGGGGAGAAAACGTGCGGAGCACGCCCCAGGCGCCCCGATCACCGTCGAGCTGCGGTATGAGCCGGACTCGCTGGTCGTGGAGGTCGC
>NZ_JBEOVN010000247.1:0-9423 GCF_040295565.1 Streptomyces sp. NPDC002785
CGCGAACGGCCGCTGCAAGCCGTTCGCGGCCGCGGCCGACGGCACGGCCTGGGGCGAGGGCGTGGGCATGCTGCTCGTCGAGCGGCTGTCGGACGCCCGCAGGAACGGCCACGAGGTGCTGGCCGTGGTGCGCGGCACCGCCGTCAACCAGGACGGTGCGAGCAACGGGCTGACCGCCCCGAACGGCCCGTCGCAGCAGCGCGTCATCCGCCAGGCACTGACCAACGCCGGCCTGACGGCGTCCGAGGTGGACGCGGTCGAGGCGCATGGCACGGGTACGACGCTGGGTGACCCGATCGAGGCGCAGGCGCTGCTGGCCACCTACGGCCAGGACCGCCCCGAGGACCGGCCGCTGTGGTTGGGCTCCATCAAGTCCAACTTCGGCCACACCCAGGCCGCCGCCGGTGTCGCGGGCGTCATCAAGATGGTCATGGCGATGCGGCACGGCCTGCTGCCGCAGTCCCTGCACGTCGACGCGCCCTCGCCGCACGTCGACTGGGAGGCGGGCGCCGTCGAGCTGCTCGCCGAGTCCCGGCCGTGGCCTCGGACCGGGCGGGCCCGCCGGGCCGGCGTGTCCTCCTTCGGTATGAGCGGCACCAACGCGCACGCCATCATCGAGCAGGCCCCGGCAAAGGACACCGTGGCCGCCGAGCCGGCGACCCGCGAGCCCGGCGTGCTGCCGTGGGTGCTCTCCGCCAAGGACCCCGAGGCGCTGCGCGCCCAGGGCGCACGGCTGCTGGCCCACCTGGAGACCGCCGGACAGGCGGCCACGGTCGCCGACACCGGCCACGCACTGGCCACCGGCCGCTCCTCCTTCGAGCACCGTGCGGTGCTCGTGGCCCGCGAACGGGACGGCTTCCTGGCCGGCCTGGAAGCGCTCGCCGAGGGGCGCCCCGCCGCCGCGGTGATACAGGGTCAGGTCACCGACGGCAGGACGGCGTTCCTGTTCACCGGCCAGGGCAGCCAGCGGCTCGGCATGGGCCGCGAGCTGTACGAGGCATTCCCCGTCTTCGCCCAGGCGCTGGACGCGGTGTGCGCGCACCTGGACGGGCACCTGGAGCGGCCGCTGAAGGACGTACTGTTCGGCGACGACGCCGCGGAGCTGAACCGGACCGGTTTCACCCAGCCCGCGCTGTTCGCCGTCGAGGTGGCGCTGTACCGCCTCACCGAGTCCTGGGGGCTGAAGGCCGACTTCCTCTCCGGGCACTCCATCGGCGAGCTCGCCGCCGCCCATGCGGCGGGTGTGCTGTCGCTGGCGGACGCGGCGAAGCTGGTGGCGGCACGCGGCCGGCTGATGCAGGAACTCCCCGCCGGCGGCGCCATGATCGCCCTTCAGGCGTCCGAGGACGAGGTGACGCCGCTGACCGGCAAGCGGGTCGGCATCGCCGCGCTCAACGGTCCGTCGTCCGTGGTGATCGCGGGCGACGAGGACGCGGCGCTGGAGATCGCCGAAGCCTTCGAGGCGCAGGGCCGCAAGACCAAGCGCCTCACCGTCAGCCACGCGTTCCACTCCCCGCACATGGACGGCATGCTGGACGCCTTCCGCCAGGTCGCCGAGGGCCTGAGCTACGCGGCGCCGCGGATTCCGGTCGTCTCCAGCCTGACCGGCGCCGTGGTCTCCGCTGAGGAGATCACCACCGCCGACTTCTGGGTGCGGCACGTCCGCGAGGCCGTCCGCTTCCTCGACGGGGTCCGGACCCTGGAGGCACAGGGCGTCACCACCTTCGTGGAGCTGGGCCCGGACGGGGTCCTGTCGGCGATGGCGCAGGACTGCGTCACCGGCGAGGGGCTGTCCTTCGTGTCCGCCCTGCGCTCCGGCCGCCCCGAGCCCGAGACCTTCGTGGCCGCGCTGGGCGGCGCCCACGTCCGGGGCGCGGCCCTGGACTGGGCGGCCGTGTTCGCCGGCACGGGCGCCCGGCGGGTGGAGCTGCCGACCTACGCCTTCCAGCGTCGGCCGTTCTGGTTGCTGAACGGTCCGGCCGGCGGCGACGCCTCCTCGATCGGCCTGCACGCCGCCGATCACCCGCTGCTCGGCGCGGCCCTGGAGCTGCCCGACTCCGACGGCGTCGCCTTCACCGGCCGGCTGTCGCTGGTCACGCACGGCTGGCTGGCCGACCACGCCGTGATGGGCACGGTGCTGATGCCGGGCACCGCCTTCGTGGAGCTGGCGCTCCGTGCGGGCGAGCACGTCGGCTGCGACCGGCTGGACGAACTCACCCTGGAGGCCCCGCTGATCCTGCCCGAGCAGGGCGGCGTGCAGCTACGGCTGGCGCTGGCGGCCGACGAGGCGGGCCGCCGCGCGCTGACGCTGCACTCCCGTGCGGAGAGCGCCCCGGCCGACGAGCCGTGGCTGCGGCATGCCACCGGTGCGCTGGTGGCGGGCGACGCCACGGAGCCGGCGTTCGACCTGAGCGCGTGGCCGCCGGTGGACGCGGAACGGATCCCGACCGACGGCCTGTACGAGGGCCTGGCCGACTCCGGCTTCGGCTACGGACCGGTCTTCCAGGGGCTCACGGCCGCCTGGAAGCGCGGCGACGAGGTGTTCGCCGAGGTGAGGCTGCCCGACGAGGCGGAGTCCGACGCGAAGACCTTCGGACTGCACCCCGCCCTGCTGGACGCCGCACTCCACGCTCTGGGGCTGGCCGCCGCCGAATCCGGCGGCGGCCAGGGCCGGCTGCCGTTCTCCTGGACCGGCGTCTCGCTGCACGCCGTGGGCGCCTCCGCGCTGCGGGTCCGGCTGACCTCGGCGGACAACGGCACGGTGGCCCTGGAGCTCGCCGACGCGGCGGGCTCCCCGGTGGCCTCGGTGGCCGGTCTGGCGCTGCGCACGGTGGCGCCGGAGCAACTCGGTGCCGGTACCGGAGGCGGCCTCAAGGACGCGCTGTTCCGGGTGGACTGGACGCCCGTCCCGACGCAGGCCGGTGCTGTACCGGCCGACCGGTGGGCGGTCGTGGGCTCCGACGCGCTCGGGCTCACCGCCCATCCGGACCTGGCAGCGCTGGCGGCCGCGACGGAATCGGGCGACGAGGCACCGGAGTTCGTGTTCGTGGTGCCCGGCCCGGTCCAGGGTGGTGATGTGATCGCCGCGGCACACGAGGTCTCCGCGGATCTGCTGGACGTGGTGCAGGGCTGGCTGACCGACGAGCGGTTCGGCGACGCCAAGCTGGTCGTGCTGACCTCCCGTTCGGTGATCGCCGCCGCGGGCGACTCGATGCCGCACCTCTCCGGCGCCGCGGCGCTCGGCCTGGCGCGGACCGCCCAGCAGGAGAACCCGGATCGCATCGTCCTGGTGGACACCGACGGCCGGGGCGACCCGCGCACGACGGTCGGCGCCGCGCTGGCCGCGGGCGAGCCGCAGGTGGCCGTCCGCGACGGCGTGGTCCTGGCACCGCGGCTGGCCCGCACGGCGGCCGGGGCGAAGGCCACGGCCCGGGACACCGAGGGCACGGTGCTGGTCACCGGCGCGAGCGGCATGCTGGGCGGCCTGGTGGCCCGGCACCTGGTGACCGAGCACGGCGTACGCCACCTGCTGCTGGTCAGCCGCCGTGGCCAGGACGCCCCCGGCGCCGCCGGACTCGGCTCCGAACTTGCCGCGGCGGGCGCGACCGTGACCTGGGCGGCTTGCGATGTCGCCGACAGGGAGGCGTTGGCAACCGTGCTGGACGTGATTCCGGCCGACCGCCCGCTGACCGGTGTCGTGCACACCGCCGGTGTGCTGGACGACGGTGTGATCGGCTCCCTGACGCCGGACCGCCTCGCGCGGGTGTTCCGTCCGAAGGTCGACGCGGCCTGGAACCTGCACGAACTGACGCGGGACCGGGACCTGTCGGCGTTCGTACTGTTCTCCTCCGCCGCCGGCGTGTTCGGCGGTGCGGGCCAGGGCAACTACGCCGCCGCCAACGCCTTCCTGGACGCGCTGGCCCAGCACCGCCGGGAGAACGGCCTGGCCGCCACCTCCCTCGCCTGGGGCCTGTGGGCCGAGGGCGGCATGGGCGGCGAGCTGGACGAGGCGGAGACCGCCCGGATCCGGCGCGGTGGCGTCGTCGCGATCACCGCCGAGCAGGGCCTGGAGCTGTTCGACGCTTCCGTCCGGACGGACGAGGCGGTACTGGTGCCGATGCCGCTGGACCTGGCCGCGCTGCGCGCACTGGCAGGCAGCGGCATGCTGCCGCCGCTCTTCCGCGGCCTGGTCCGGGTGCCGGTGCGCCGCGCCACCGAGTCCGCCGCGGCCGCGGCTGCCGGAGCCGACGCGCTGCTCCAGCGGCTGGCCGGGCTGACGGTGCCCGAGCGGGACGAGGCGCTGGTGGAGCTGGTCTGCGTCCAGGTGGCGGCCGTGCTCGGCTACTCCGGGCCCGAAGTGGTCGACCCGGCACGCTCGTTCAGCGAGGTGGGCTTCGACTCGCTCACCGCGGTCGAGCTACGCAACCGCCTGGGCGCGGCCACCGGCGTACGGCTTCCGGCCACGCTGATCTTCGACCACCCGACAGTCAACGCACTTGTCCGGTTCCTGCGCGGCGAGCTCGTGCCGGACGACGCGAGCGCGGTGACCCCGTTGCTCGCCGAGCTCGACCGGCTGGAGGCATCTCTCGTGGGGGCCACCCCGGACGACGAGGGCCGGACCAGGATCACCGCACGACTCCAGGCTCTGCTGACCAGGTGGAGCGACGACCGAGGACCGGAGGACGGCGCCGACGTCACCGATGAGATCGAATCGGCCACGGACGACGACCTCTTCGAATTCATCGGCAAGGAATTCGGGATCTCCTGACTGTGACCGCGACCGTGACCGTGACCGTGAGCGGCATGAGCACCCCGACCACGCGGCGGAGCCGCATATCGGATGCACCGGATTCCTCGAAGGGGAACGCACGAAATGAATGAGGAAAAGCTCCGTTACTTTCTCAAGCGGGTGACGGCCGACCTGCATGAGACCCGCCGCCGCCTCCAGGAGGTGGAGTCGGGGAACCAGGAACCGATCGCGATCGTCGGCATGAGCTGCCGCTACCCGGGCGGTGTCGAGTCGCCCGAGGACCTGTGGCGACTGGTGTCCGAGGGCGGGGACGGGATCTCCGAATTCCCCACCGACCGCGGCTGGGACATCGAGCGGCTCTTCAACGACGACCCGGACGACGCGGGCACCAGCTATGTCCGTGAGGGCGGATTCCTCCACGACGCCAACTACTTCGACCCGGCGTTCTTCGGTATCAGCCCGCGTGAGGCGCTGGCGATGGATCCGCAGCAGCGGCTGCTGCTGGAGACCGCCTGGGAGGCGTTCGAGCGCGCCGGGATCGACGCGACGACGGTGCGCGGCAGCCGCACCGGCGTGTTCGCCGGCGTGATGTACCACGACTACGCGTCGCGGCTGCGTGCGGTGCCGCCCGGTGTCGAGGGCTACCTCGGCACCGGCGGTTCCAGCAGCATCGCCTCGGGCCGGGTGGCGTACACCTTCGGCCTGGAGGGCCCGGCCGTCACGGTCGACACGGCCTGTTCGTCGTCGCTGGTGACCCTGCACATGGCCATGCAGGCGCTGCGCAACGGCGAGTGCACCCTGGCGCTGGCCGGCGGTGTCACGGTGATGTCCACCCCGGGCACGTTCACCGAGTTCAGCCGGCAGCGCGGGCTGTCCTTCGACGGCCGCTGCAAGTCCTTCGCGGCCGCCGCTGACGGCACCGGCTGGTCCGAGGGCGCCGGAATGCTGCTCGTGGAGCGGCTTTCCGACGCCCGGAAGAACGGCCACAAGGTGCTGGCGGTCGTGCGGGGCTCGGCCGTCAACCAGGACGGCGCGAGCAACGGCCTGACGGCGCCGAACGGCCCGTCCCAGCAGCGCGTCATCCGTCAGGCCCTGGCCAGTGCACGGCTGACGTCCGACCAGATCGACGTCGTCGAGGCGCACGGCACCGGTACGAAGCTGGGCGACCCGATCGAGGCACAGGCGCTGCTGGCCACCTACGGCAAGGAGCGCCCCGCCGACCAGCCACTGCTGCTCGGTTCCATCAAGTCGAACATCGGCCACACCCAGGCCGCCGCCGGGGTCGCGGCCATCATCAAGATGGTCAAGGCCATCGAACACGGTGTGCTGCCCAAGTCCCTGCACATCGACCGGCCCAGCCCGCACATCGACTGGGCCGCGGGCGCCGTGTCGCTGCTCACCGAGGCCCGGCCGTGGCCGGAGACCGACCGGCCGCGCCGCGCCGCCGTCTCCTCCTTCGGTATCAGCGGCACCAACGCCCACCTGATCATCGAGCAGGCCCCGGCGATGGACGAAGCCATGGGGGAAGAGGCCCCCGAGGCCGCCGACGCCGACGTCGAGGCCGTTGCCGACGCCGCACCAGTGGTGCAGCGGACCCTGCCGCTGCTGCCGTGGGTGCTCTCCGCCAAAAGCGAAGACGCCCTGCGTGTCCAGGCCGCCCGGCTGCACGCTCATGTCACCGCCCGCCCCGAGCTGGACGCGCTCTCCGTCGGCCACTCGTTGGCCACCACCCGCAGCACACTGGAGAACCGAGCAGCCGTCGTCGCCGGTGATCGAGGGGAGTTCCTGGACCGACTGGCCGCGCTGGCCGCGGGCGAGCCCGCCGCTGGGCTGATCCAGGGCACCGAGGGCCGCGGCAAGGTGGCCTTCCTTTTCACCGGCCAGGGCAGCCAGCGGCTCGGCATGGGCCGTGAGCTGTACGACGCCTACCCCGCTTTCGCACAGGCGCTGGACGCCGTCTGCGCCGAGCTGGATCCCCGTCTGGAACGGCCCCTGAAGGACGTGCTGTTCGGCGACGACGCCGAGGAACTGAACCGGACCGGGTTCACCCAGCCCGCCCTCTTCGCCATCGAGGTCGCGCTGTACCGGCTGGTGGAGTCCTGGGGCCTGAAGGCCGACCTGCTGTCCGGCCACTCCATCGGCGAGATCGCCGCCGCCCATGTCGCCGGGGTGTTCTCCCTCGCCGACGCCGCCCTGCTGGTGGCCGCGCGTGGCCGGCTGATGCAGCGGCTCCCCGTCGGCGGTGCGATGATCGCGGTGCAGGCGTCCGAGGAGGAGGTGCTGCCGCAGCTGACCGAGGGCGTGAGCATCGCCGCCCTCAACGGTCCGCAGTCTGTGGTCATCGCGGGCGACCAGGACGCCGTGCTGAAGATCGCCGCGGGCTTCGAGGAGCAGGGCCGCAAGACCAAGCGGCTCACCGTCTCGCACGCCTTCCACTCGCCCCGCATGGACGCGATGCTCGGTGCCTTCCGCAAGGTCGCCGAGCGGCTGACGTACGAGCCCCCGAAGATCCCCGTCGTCTCCGGCCTCACCGGCGCCGTCGTGCCCGCGGCCGAGATCGCCACCGCCGACTTCTGGGTGCGGCACGTCCGCGAGGCCGTCCGCTTCCTGGACGGCGTACGGACCCTGGAGGCGCAGGGCGTCACCACGTTCGTGGAGCTGGGCCCGGACGGGGTGCTCACCGCCATGGCGCAGGACTGCGTCACCGGCGACGGGCTGTCCTTCGTCGCCGCTCTGCGCGCCGGCCGTCCCGAGGCCGAGGCCCTGACCACCGCCCTCGCCACCCTGCACGTCGGCGGCGTCGTGCCGGACTGGGGGCTCTACTACGCGGGCACCGGCGCGGAGCGCGTCGAACTGCCCACCTACGCCTTCCAGCGCGAGCACTACTGGCTGGACGCCGGCACGGCCTACGGCAACGTCAGCTCGGCCGGGCTCGGCTCCGCCGACCACCCGCTGCTCGGCGCCGCCGTGTCACTGGCCGACGTCGACGGCTTCCTGTTCACCGGGCGGCTCTCGCTGGAGACACACCCCTGGCTCGCCGAACACTTCGTGATGGGCTCCGTGCTGCTGCCCGGCACCGCCTTCGTGGAGCTGGCCGTACGGGCCGGTGTCCAGGCCGACTGTGAGCTGGTCGAGGAGCTCACCCTTGAGGCCCCGCTGATCCTGCCCGAACAGGGCGGGGTGGCCCTCCAGATCGCGGTCGGCGCTCCGGATGCCGGCGGCTGCCGCTCGGTGGCCTTCCACTCCCGCGCCGACGACGCCGCGGACCACGAACCGTGGCTGCGGCACGCCACCGGCATCCTGGGGGCGGGCGCCGGCCGGCCGGCGGCGTTCGACCTGAGCGCCTGGCCCCCGGCGGGCGCGGAACCCATCGAGACCGCGGGCCTGTACGAGGGCCTGGCCGAGGCCGGCTTCGGCTACGGCCCGTCCTTCCAGGGGCTGCGGGCGGCCTGGCGGCGGGCCGACGAGGTCTTCGCTGAGGTCGCGCTGGAGGAGGGCGTCGAGCCGGGCGCCGGGCTGTTCGGCCTGCACCCGGCGCTGCTGGACGCGGCGCTGCACGGCATCGGGCTGAGTGACCTGGTCGAGAGCACCGGCCGGGGCCAACTGCCGTTCTCCTGGGGTGGGGTGACCATCCACTCGGTCGGCGCCGACGCGGTGCGGGTGCGGCTGTCCGCCGCCGGGAACGGCACGGTGGCACTGGAGCTCGCCGACGTCACGGGCGCCCCGGTGGCCTCCGTGGAACGGCTGGCGCTGCGCTCGGTGGCACCGGAGCAGCCGGGCACCGGCGGCGCGGGCGGCGGCGTCAAGGACGCGCTGTTCCGCGTGGACTGGGCGGACGTCCCGGCGCCGACGGCCGACATCGCCGGGCCCGGCCGGTGGGCATTGCTCGGGACGGACGTCCTGGGGCTAAACGTCGTCGGCGCGGCGGTCGACGGCTACCCGGACCTGACGGCGCTGGCCGAGTCCGGCGACATCCCGGAATACGTCTTCGTCACACCGTCCGCCGACGGCGCCGGAGACCTCGCCGTCGCCGCGCACCAGGCCGCCGCGGACACACTGGCGCTGCTTCAGGAATGGCTGACCGACGAGCGGTTTGACGCATCCCGGCTGGTGCTGCTGACCTCGGGCGCGGTGGCGGCCGGTGCGGGCGAGCCGGTCGCCGACCTGATCGGCGCCACGGTCCGTGGGCTGGTGCGCTCCGCGCAGTCGGAGAACCCCGGCCGCCTGGTACTGGTGGACATCGACAGCCACCCGGACTCGCTGCGCGCCCTGCCCGCCGCACTGGACTGCGGCGAGCAGGAGATCGCGATACGTGCGGGTGCGCCGAAGGCCCCGCGGCTCGGCCGTGCCGCCGCCGGCGCCGAGGACACCACCTTCGATCCGGCGGGGACGGTGCTGGTCACGGGGGCGAGTGGCACGCTGGGTGGTTTGTTCGCACGGCATTTGGTGGTTGAGCGTGGTGTGCGTCGTCTGTTGCTGACCAGTCGGCGGGGTGGTGAGGCGTCGGGTGCTGCCGTGCTTGCGGCGGAGCTGGCGGAGTTGGGTGCTGAGGTCATTTGGGCGGCGTGTGATGCGGCTGACCGTGAGTCGTTGGCCGCGTTGCTCGCCGAGATCCCGGCCGGGCATCCGCTTGTCGCGGTGATTCATGCCGCTGGTGTGCTGGACGACGGGGT
>NZ_JBEOVN010000248.1:0-9410 GCF_040295565.1 Streptomyces sp. NPDC002785
TCGACGTGAACAGCCTTGTCCGCACCCATCGACAACGCCTTGCGCAACGCGTCCCTGGCATCCTCCGGACCCACCGTCAGCACGGTGACCTCCGCGTCGGCACCGCCCCCCCGGCACTCCTCCGCGATCTGCAGCGCCTGCTCCACCGCGTACTCGTCGAGCTCCGACAGCAGACCGTCGACATCCTCACGGTCCAGCGTCAGGTCATCGGCGAAGTGCCGGTCGCCGGTGGCGTCGGGCACGTACTTCACACAGACAACGATCCTCAAGCTCACGCCGGCTCTCCTACTGCATCGTCATTTCTGGGCTGCCTTGTTGCACGCAGCATAGGCGCCTGATGGGGCGGTTTCCGGCCGGGGCGACCGATGCTCCGAAGGAAATATTACTAGTCAGTACACCCAGTGTTTCACCCATGAGCAAGCGCTTGGAACTGTGATCTGGCCAACGTGCGGCACCCGTGTGCCGTTTGGGAGTTCTCAGTCCCGCAGAGCGGTGAAACGGCCCTGGTGATAGAGCAGTGGACGACCGCCTCCGGCCGGGTCGCCGACCACGGCCTCCGCGATCACGATCCGGTGGTCCCCCGCCGGGATCCGGGCCACCACGCGGCAGACCAGCCACGCCAGCACACCGTCGAGCACCGGCACGCCTTCGGGCCCACTGCGCCAATAGGTGGACGGGCCGAAACGGTCGGCGCCGCTGCGGGCAAAAGTGGCGGCCAGCTCCTGCTGGTGCTCACCGAGTATGTGGACGCCGATGTGCTCGGCCTCGGCCACGACCGGCCAGCTGGAGGACGAGGTCCCCACACCGAAGGAGATCAGCGGCGGCTCGGCGGCGACGGAGTTGAGAGACGTTGCGGTGAAGCCGACCGGCCGGTCACCTGCGGCGGTGATCACTGCCACACCTGCGGCGTGCTGCCGGAAGACCGAGCGGAGGAGATCGGGGGATGCCGTGCGGGAGGTACCGAGCTCGGGCGAAGCCGTCATGGAGATGTCCTTCTGCGGAGGAGGCGTACGGGGCCGTGGTTGCTCACGCACCCGGACAGCGCGCACTCGCGTTGCGGACGAGATCCACATGGACCCGGCCGAAGAGAAGGAGCTCTGGGGGCATAGCGTCAGAGTGACGATGCGTGGTGGGTGCGGTCAAGAGCGTTCCGCAATGTGGGAGATGCATCACGGTCCGTCACATCGCCTGCCCCAGTGCGGCGACGACGTCGACGGTGCGCGGCTGTCCGACGGCCCGGCGGACGATCCGGCCGGTGGCGTCGAGGACCAGTACGGTCGGCGTCCGGCTGATCTTCAGTTCGCGCACGAGAGTGAGATGCGCCTCGGCGTCGATCTCGACATGGGCGATGCCGTCCACCATGCGCGCCACCTCTGCGAGAATGCGGCGGGTGGCCCGGCAGGGCTGACAGAACGCGCTGGAGAACTGCACAAGAGTTGCCCGCTCGCCCAATTCCGCGCCGAGTTGGGCCACGTCCAGTATTCCCTCGCGTGTCTGCCCGTCCACCTTCGACCTCCCGTCAGATGCTCTTCGCAGGAGATCAGCACCACCGGGCACCGAGACATTCCCGGCGGTTCCACGTGACGAGAATCTCGCGGCCCGCGCCCTCGGAGACTGGCCACCGCGTCGCGCATGGGGCACGATCGGCGCAATGCCGCAAACCTACGGCTGCGTAACTTCCGCCGGGAGAACCCTCCCCAGGCGCTGAAGAAGGGTCTTCTCCAGATGGCAGAACTCGTCTATCGGCCGGTCGTCGGCGCCGCTCGTTCGTTTTTCAAGGCGCTTGACCTGAAGATCGACACTCAGGGTTCCGAGCACATCCCGAAGACCGGTGGCGCTGTACTGGTCAGCAACCACATCAGCTATCTGGACTTCATCTTCACCGGGCTCGCGGCGCTGCCGCAGAAGCGTCTTGTTCGCTTCATGGCGAAGGAATCGGTCTTCCGGCACAAAGTCTCGGGCCCGCTGATGCGCGGCATGAAGCACATCCCCGTCGACCGCAAGCAGGGCGAGGACGCGTATGCGCACGCTCTGGCCTCGCTGCGCTCCGGCGAGATCGTCGGCGTGTTCCCCGAGGCCACGATCTCGCAGTCGTTCACGCTGAAGAGCTTCAAGTCGGGCGCTGCCCGGCTGGCCCAGGAGGCCGGCGTACCGCTGATCCCGATCGCACTGTGGGGGACGCAGCGGCTGTGGACCAAGGGCCGGCCGCGCAATCTCAAGCGCAACCACATTCCGGTGACGATCCGGGTCGGCGAGCCGATGGAGGCACCCACCGACCAGTACGCGGGCGCGATCACCCGGCGGTTGCGGGAGCGGGTCCAGGAGCTCCTCGAAGCAGCTCAGCGCGCCTATCCCGTGCGCCCGAAGGACGCGAGCGACACCTGGTGGGTTCCATCGCACCTCGGCGGTACGGCTCCGACGCCCGCCGAGGTGCGCGAGAAGAGCTGACGCGACCGGCTCACGGCCACGATTGAAATATCACTCCGGGGTGCCGACGGTGATCCGCGCCCCGGGGCTCAGCTTCTCCAGCCACTCGGCGAGTTCGGCGCCTGCGGCTTCGAGTTCACCGATCGTCATGGGCGCGAGGCGCTCCAGCAGGAACACGGCGTTCACGGACTCCTCGGTGAGCCGGGTGCGCACACCCTGCCGCCAGTTCCAGCGACGGCAGGTGACGCCCTCGTCGTCGCACCAGACGACTTCGCCGGGCTCGGGGTGTTCCACGGCCTCCTCACCGCCGGCGACGGTGGGGAAGGGCTCCTGACCGGTGGAACGTACGAGCCGCATGGTGCCGTTGATCCGGTCGGTGTCCTCGCCGCCGACCGGGATCAGGTGGGCGACGCTGATGGCGTTGTAGAGGTCGACCAGGAGGTTGATGCGCGGCAGCCCGGCGTCGGTGAGCGCGCGCCGGGCCAGGGCTTCTGCGGAGTTGCGGGTGCGGGAGGGCTTGGCACCGAAGGCGGTGTAGGTGTCGCGCCAGGCGGCGAGGTGGGGGTCCTCGTGCGGGGCCCGGCCGTCGAGCCGCTCGACGAGCCGTCGGGCGGCATCGTCCAGCAGGGCCGAACTGTCTTCGTTGCTGGGCCCGTTGACCAGGCCGCGCGCTTCGACCGCGAGGTGGGTGAAGCCGGGGGCGAGGGTGCGTACGTCGTTGGAGATGGTGAACGTCAGGGTCATCGGCTGCCTTGCGTCGGGACGGGATCTCACAGCGCTGCGGGGAGAGTGCACCA
The DNA here is from genome assembly GCF_040295565.1 of Streptomyces sp. NPDC002785. Classification (NCBI taxonomy): domain Bacteria; kingdom Bacillati; phylum Actinomycetota; class Actinomycetes; order Kitasatosporales; family Streptomycetaceae; genus Streptomyces; species Streptomyces sp. NPDC002785. Next base: position 3,225 of record NZ_JBEOVN010000248.1, read on the forward strand.
CAACTGCGGGCGGTCCTCGGCGGACCGGAGGCCGCGCAGTACCGCCGGATGTGGCGCTGTATAGAGTACTGGATAGTCCACTACATTGAACTCCGGACGGACCGTGCCGGCCGCTCCTCGCCGAACGAGAAGTGGGCATCGGCACCCGGCTTGTTGCCCCAGGGGGCCCTGACGGTCCCAGCGGTCGCGGCCGGGCAGCCGAACCGCGATCAGCCCGTACACGGGGCCCGGATCCCCGTTCTTCTCGCCGAGCCTCTGGCAGCAGAGGGCAGTCGGGATGCCCGCCGCACGGAGGAGGGCGGCCGGAGCGTGGGATTTCGAGTTCCGGAACTTGCTGGATCAGCTCCATGGCATGGCAGCCGAGCATAAGCATGCGGCCGACCGGATGTCAATGAATTTCCAGTCGGCCGCAAATCTATTCAGCTATGGCTACTTCGCCATCTCTTCCTTCAACGCGAGGACGAATGCATCGACATCGTCCTCCGTCGTGTCGAAGGAGCACATCCAGCGCACATCACCGGCGGCCTCGTCCCAGAAGTAGAAGCGGAAGCGCTTCTGCAGCCGCTCGCTCACCTCGTGCGGCAGCCGGGCGAAAACGGCGTTGGCCTGGACGGGGTGGAGGATCTCCACCCCGTCCACCGCACGCACGCCCTCCGCGAGGCGCTGAGCCATGGCGTTGGCGTGCCGGGCGTTGCGCAGCCACAGGTCTCCGGCAAGCAGAGCCTCCAGCTGTACAGAGACAAAACGCATCTTCGAGGCGAGCTGCATCGACAGCTTGCGCAGGTGCTTCATGGCCCGGACGGCGTCCGGGTTCAGGACGACCACGGCCTCGCCGAAGATCGCCCCGTTCTTCGTGCCACCGAAGGAGAGGACGTCGACACCGACGGTGTTGGTGAACGTACGCATCGGTACGTCCAGTGACGCCGCGGCGTTGGCTATGCGGGCCCCGTCCAGGTGAACCTTCATGCCGTGGCCATGTGCGTGGTCGCAGATGGCGCGGATCTCGCCGGGTGTGTAGACAGTGCCCAGCTCGGTGTTCTGGGCGATCGAGACGACCTGCGGCATGGCGCGGTGCTCGTCGTCCCAGCCGTACGCCTGCCGGTCGATGAGCTCGGGCGTGAGCTTGCCGTCCGGAGTGGGCACGGTGAGCAGCTTGAGGCCGCCCACCCGTTCCGGGGCGCCACCCTCGTCGACGTTGATGTGGGCGGACTCGGCGCAGATCACCGCGCCCCAGCGGTCGGTCATCGCCTGGAGCGAGACGACGTTGGCACCGGTTCCGTTGAAGACCGGAAAGACTTCTGCGGTCGGACCGAAGTGACTGTGCATGACGCGCTGGAGGTGCTCGGTGTAGTCGTCCTCGCCGTAGGCGATCTGGTGACCGCCGTTGGCGAGGGCGATGGCCGCGAGGATCTCCGGGTGCGTGCCCGCGTAGTTGTCACTGGCGAAGCCGCGTACCTGCGGGTCGTGGTGGCGTCGCGCGTCGGTCCTTACGGTTGTGGGGTCAGCCACAGGCGCTTTCCGTTCACTTCCGGGGCGGGCCGGTCCCAGACGCCGGCGATGGCATCAGCCAGCTCCTTGACGTCGGTGAAGCCCGCGAATTTCGCATTGGGGCGCTCGGCGCGCATCGCGTCGTGCACCAGTGCCTTGACGATCAGGATCGCAGCCGCGGTCCTGGGACCTTCGTCGCCCCCCGCTTTACGGAAGGAGTCCGCGAGCGCGAGCGTCCAGGCCTCGGCCGCCGCCTTCGACGCGGCATAGGCTGCGTTTCCCGCGGTGGGCTTGCTTGCCCCGGCCGCGCTGATCAGCACATAGCGACCCCGGTCGCTGCGCTGCAGACCCTCCTGGAAGGCCAGCGAGGTGTGCTGGACCGTGCGGATCAGCAGCTTCTCCAGCAAGTTCCAGTCGGCGAGGTCGGTCTCGGCGAAGCTGGCGCTGCCGCGCCAGCCGCCGACGAGGTGGACCAGGCCGTCGATCCGGCCGAATTCCTTCTCCGTCTTGTCCGCCCATTCACGGGCGGCAGCGAGGTCCAGCAGATCGACCGTGTCACCGGTGACCGTGGCGCCGCCGTGGGCGTAGCGCGCGGCATCGACCGCCTCGGCCAGGCGGGTGGCATCGGCGTCGGAGGCGACGACGGTCGCACCGGCCTCGGCGAGCCTCAGCAGGGTGGCCCGGCCGGCCGCCCCCGCGGCCCCGGCGACCGCGACCACGGCACCTTCGAGAGCACCGCTCCCGTTGCCCTTGCCATTTCCGTTCATGACCACCGCCTCCTTAACCCCGGCGCTCACGCGGCTGCCCGCTCGGCATCCGCGGCGGTGATCCCCTTGGTCGAGGCGATCACGTTCTTCAGTTTCTTGGAGAGCGCCTCATAGAACATGCTCAGGGGAAACTCGTCCGGAAGCACGTCGTCGACGAGCTTCCGCGGCGGCTGGGAGAGATCCAGCGCGTCCGGGCCCTTGGCCCAGCGGGAGCCCGGGTGCGGGGCGAGGTAGGTCGAGACCAGGTCGTACGCGGCGAACCAGTGGACGAGCTTGGGGCGGTCGATGCCGTCGCGGTACAGCTTCTCGATCTCGGTGCAGAGCTGGTTGGTGACCTGGGGGGCACGGTCCCAGTCGATCGTCAGCCTGTTGTCGGTCCAGCGGATCACATCGTGCTTGTGGAGGTACGCGAAGAGCAGCTGGCCGCCGAGGCCGTCGTAGTTGCGCACGCGCTCGCCGGTGACGGGGAAGCGGAACATCCGGTCGAACAGCACGGCGTACTGCACGTCGCGGCCCTGGGGGAAGCCGTCGGCCTCCAGCTGCACGGCCTCCTTGAATGCGGTGAGGTCGCAGCGCAGCTCTTCGAGCCCGTACATCCAGAACGGCTGGCGCTGCTTGATCATGAAGGGGTCGAACGGCAGGTCGCCGTGGCTGTGGGTGCGGTCGTGAACCAAGTCCCAGAGCACGAATGCCTGCTCACAGCGCTGCTGGTCGCCGACCATCTCGCGGATGTCGTCGGGCAGCTCGACGCCGAGCAGATCGACCGACGCCTCGGTGACCCGGCGGAAGCGGGCGGCCTCGCGGTCGCAGAAGATCCCGCCCCAGCTGAAGCGCTCGGGGGCCTCGCGCACGGCGACGGTCTCCGGGAAGAGCACCGCGGAGTTGGTGTCGTAGCCCGAGGTGAAGCCCTCGAAGGTGATGCCGCAGAAGAGCGGGTTGTCGTAGCGGGTGGCTTCGAGCTCGGCCAGCCACTCGGGCCAGACCATCCGCAGCACGACCGCTTCGAGGTTGCGGTCCGGGTTGCCGTTCTGTGTGTACATCGCGAAGACGACCAGGTGCTGAAGCCCGTCGGTGCGGTCCTTGGCCGGCTGGAAGGCGAGCAGCGAGTCGAGGAAGTCCGGCACGCCGAAGCCGTCCGTGGCCCAGCGACGCAGGTCCGTGACAAGGGCGCGGTGGTATGCGGCGTCGTGCGGAAGCAGCGGGGCGAGCTCCTCGACCGCGGCGATCACGCGGTCCAGCGTTTCCCGGGCGGCTGCCCGGGACGGCGCACCCTCGGCGTCGAAGTCGATGGAACCGTCCTTCGACTGCCAGGGGCGGATCTCCTCCACGGCATTCTTGAGCGCGGGCCAGGCGGCCTGATCGACCACCCGCTGGTCCGTAGCTATGTCGCCTGCGGCAACGTCGTGCACAAGAATTTCCGTCATAACACTTCCTCCACAGGAGAACCTCGCGTCAAGCAACCGTATCCATTTGTGGTTCCTTCGGACAAGTGGGGCTCAGAAAATTATCCTGCCGACCCCCATGGTCACCGTGATTCTTCCTGCGCAGAACCTTCCCTGCAAACGCTTCCGTCGGCCGAGCCCATTGTGGGCGCTGCCGGTCCACTCGGTCTCGTACACATGATCGGTCGGGCCATGCAGGGCGCGCCCACGCATGAGTGACACAGCTCGCCAGGCACGGCCGCCTGCCGGTAGGACGGACGGCATCCGCCCTTCGCGCCACTTGGACCGGCCGGCACACTGCGCCACTCCCCCTCGTCCGAGCGGTTCTCTCTCGGGGGTGGATCATTGGGCTGCCGAATTGCCGTAATGCCGCAGTGCGTCGTGGGTAGGAGCCGCACGCGGGAAGACGCCGTCGACGGAAGCGAGTTGCCTTGTCTTTTTTCACCATCGGTCATCGCGGAGTGATGGGTGTCGAGCCGGAGAACACCCTGCGGTCGTTCGTCCGTGCGGAACGGGCCGGGATGGACGCCATCGAGTTGGACCTTCATCTGAGCAAGGACGGCGCGCTCGCCGTCATGCACGACGCCGATGTGGACCGTACGACGGACGGCAGCGGTCCGATCGCCGAGAAGACCCTGTCCGAGCTGCGTGAACTCGATGCCGGGCAGGGCGAGCGGGTGCCGGTGTTCGAAGAGGTTCTCGACGCCGTACGGTCCCCCGTGCAGGCTGAGATCAAGGATGTGGCCGCGGCCCGCGCGCTGGCCGAAGTGATGCTGCGACGCGGTCTCGTCGACCGGGTCGAGGTGTCGTCGTTCCACGACGAAGCGGTCGCCGAGATCGCCCAACTGGTGCCGGGGGTACGGACCGTACTCATCGCGAGCCGCTGGCGGAGCGATGTGGTGGACCGCGCGAAGGCGGCGGGCGCGGCGACGCTGGCGCTGAACATCCGCCGCCTCACCCTGGAGGTGGTCGAGCAGGCGCACGCCGAAGGACTGAGGGTCATCGGCTGGGTGGTGAACACCCAGGACCATCTGCGGCTGGTACGCGCCTTGCGGCTGGACGGCGCGACCACCGACTACCCGGAGATCCGCCGCGCCGGCCGCTTCACCGCCTGATGGCCGGCCCGGTCAGACCAGGTCCTTGATCAGCAGCTCGAACGTGAGATCGTCGCGCTGCGGGACGCCGAAGCGGTCGTTGCCGTACGGGAACGGGCTGAGCTTTCCCGTACGGCGGTAGCCGCGGCGCTCGTACCAGGCGATCAGCTCCTCGCGCACCGAGATCACGGTCATGTGCATCTCGGTCACCCCCCAGTTCTCCCGGACGGTGCGCTCGGCCTCGGCGATGATCACCTTGCCGAGACCGGCTCCCTGCAGCTCGGGACGGACCGCGAACATCCCGAAGTAGGCGGCGTCACCGCGGTGTTCGAGCTGGCAGCAGGCGATGAGCGCACCGTCGCGCTCCACCACGAGCAGTCGGCTGCCGGGCGCTTCGACGACTTCGCGGACACCGTCCGGGTCGGTCCGCTGCCCCTGCAGGATGTCCGCCTCGGTGGTCCATCCGGCCCGGCTGGAGTCCCCGCGGTACGCCGACTCGATCAGCGTCACGAGTGCCGGCACATCGGCGTCGGCCGCATCGCGGAAGGTCAGCTGTCCCGAGTCCTGGGCAGGGGCTGTGTCCATGGTGGTGGCTCTCCGTTTCTCTGATGCGGCCGTGCCGAAGCAGGGTAACCCGCGTGTTCCGGACCTAGAATTTGACGCATGGTTCATGTGCTGAGCAGCCGGATCCTGTTACGTCCGGCCGATCCCGAGCGGTCACGGATCTTCTACGGCCAGTCCCTCGGGCTGCCCGTCTACCGGGAGTTCGGCACCGGCCCCGAGCGGGGCACGGTCTATTTCCTCGGCGGCGGCTTCCTGGAGGTCTCCGGACGCGCCACCACACCGCCGGTGCCCGGCCTCGAACTGTGGTTGCAGGTCGCGGACGTCCGGGCGGCGCACGAGGAGGTGTCGGCGGGCGGCGTCGAGGTGCTGCGGCCGCCGGTGCACGAGCCGTGGGGGCTCGTCGAGATGTGGATCCGCGATCCGGACGGGCACAGGATCGTCGTGGTGGAAGTACCGGAGGACCATCCACTGCGCTACCGCCCGTAGAAAGTGCCGGTGCGCCGTCAGTACGGGGCGCGACTTCCCTCCGCGCAGTGGACCAACTGATCGTGAGGTTCGGAGTCGCCTCAAGCAGATGATGCTGCAGGAGAGTTGAAGCAGGCCGAGATGGAGATCGGCGCGTATCTCGTAGCGGATGCCGAGTCGTTTGAATTGTAACGACCTCCCCCACGATAGGGAGCGGATCAGCGAGCGGCGTCATGCGCTTCGATTGCAAGGCGGAGGAAGGAATCGGATGGGGTCTCCCCTGGTCGAGCGAAGCCGAGAGCTCGGGGAAGGAGCGTCGTTGACTGACGACAACGCCGCAAGCGGAGTCGCAGGGCGTCGGGAGCC
>NZ_JBEOVN010000249.1:0-9239 GCF_040295565.1 Streptomyces sp. NPDC002785
CTCGGGAACGAAGTTTCCGAGGGGGCGGGGGCGACGTGCGTCCCGGAGCCGCTATACGCGTGCCCCGTTGTCGAGCGGATCCCGGCGCGCCGCCCTCGTACCGGACCGGCGTCCGGGGGCCCGCTTCCGGGCGGGCGGCGGGGCCTTGCTGCTCCGCTCCAGGACAAGCGCGGCCGGTACGGCGGTCAGCACCGAGGAGTACGTGCCGACGCAGATGCCGATCAGCAGGGCGAGCGCGAAGTCCGCGAGGGAGTCGCCGCCCAGCACGGCGAGTGCGGTCAGGATGAACAGAGCGCCCATTCCGGTGTTGACCGTTCTCGGGACGGTCTGGAGAACAGCCTGGTTGGCGACCGTGGCGAAGGGCACGCGACGCGCCTTCGCCCACAGTTCCCGCACCCGGTCGAAGACGACCACCGAGTCGTTGACGGAGTATCCGATGACGGTGAGGAGTGCGGCCAGGAAGATGCCGTCAACGGTGCGTCCGAGCCAGGCGAAGGCGCCGACCAGGATGATGACGTCGTGCACCAGCGCCGCGACCGAGGCCACGGCGAACGTCCAGCGGAACCGGATCGCCAGATACGCCAGCTGTACGAGGACGGCGATGCCGAGCGCGATCAGGGCGTTGCGCCGGAGCTCGTCGCCGAGGCTGGGGCCGATGAGTTCGTCGCGGACCTTGGTGGTCTTGCCGCCCTCCTCCGCGAGGGCGGCGCGCAAGGCGTGTTCGCCGTCGTTGTCGAGTTTTCCGGTGCGTACGGAGAGGTCGCCCGCGCCCGCCGTGGTGACCTCGGCGTCGCCGAAGCCCGCGTCGGCCAGGGCGCTGCGGGCCCGCTCGACGTCGACGGGCCGGCTGGTCGAGTACTCGACGAGCCGGCCGCCGGTGAATTCGACGCCCAGGTTGACCCCGCGTACGACGATGCCGAGGACCGCGACGGCGATCAGTGCCGTCGAGATCAGCAGCCAGCGGCGCGGTGAGCGCATCAGCTGGGGATCGCGGCGGGTCAGCCAGGTGCGTACCCGGCCGGGGGCGGTGATGCCGTTGACGCCCTGGTAGTCGCTGACGAATCGTGAGCCTGCGGCGATCTCGGTGAGTGCTCGCGCGATGACGAGTGCGGAGAACATCGAGGCGAACACACCGATGGCAAGTGTGACACCGAAACCCTTCACCGGTCCGGAGCCGAGGAAGAAGAGCAGCACGCCGGCGATCAGCGTCGTGACGTTGGAGTCGGCGACGGCGCTCCAAGCGCCACGGAATCCGGCGGTCAGCGAGGAGCGCAGGGAACGGCCCGGGTGCTGTGCGTGCTCCTCTCTGGCCCGTTCGAAGACCAGCACGTTGGCGTCGACCGCCATCCCGATGGCCAGGACGAATCCGGCGAGGCCGGGCAGGGTGAGAGTGACTCCGAGGGCGACCAGGGCCGCGTACGAGATCAGTCCGTAGGCGGCGAGCGCTACGGCGGCGAGTGCGCCGAAGAGCCGGTAGATGACGGTGATGAAGAGCGCGGTGGCCGCGGCGCCAATGAGGGCGGCCCGGGCGCTGGCGTCGATGGCGTCTGCACCGAGCGTCGGGCCGACGGTCCGCTGCTCGACGATCTCGACGGGGAGCGGAAGGGCGCCGCCCTTGATCAGCAGGGCCAGTTCCTGGGCCTCGTCGGCACTGAAGGAGCCGGTGATCTGGGTGGAGCCGGACGGCAGACCGACGTTGCAGCCGACCGAGGGGGAAACCTGTGGCGAGGAGATGATCTGCTCGTCGAGGACGATGGCGACGCGGCGCCGGTCGTCCTGGACCGGGTGGCAGGCGGCCTCACCGGTCAGCTGTGTCCAGTCCCGGCCCGCCTTCTTGTGGAAGTCGAGGGACACGGTCCAGCCGGCGCCCTGCTGGGCGTCGAACGCGGCGGTGGCGTCCTTGACGCCCGCGCCGGAGAGCCGGGCCGGGCCGAGGTCGAGGGAGCGGCCCTGTTCGTCGGGGAGCGTCGGCCCGTCGTCGGCGTTGGCATCCGCCTTGTCGCCCGCCTTGTCGTCGTTCTGCGTGGCGGGGCCCTGGACCGCGTGGAAGCTGAGCTGGGCGGTTCTGCCGATGACTTCGGCGGCCTTGCGCGGGTCCTGGACGTCCGGGAGCTCGACGATGATCCGGTCCTCGCCGGAGCGGGTCAGGGTGGGTTCGGTGACGCCGAGGGAGTCGATGCGCTGGCGGAGCACCTCAAGGGTGCGGTCGGTGCTCTCCCGGTCCGCTTTCGCGGTGTCGGAGTCCTTGGCCTGGAGCACGATTCTGGTGCCACCCTGAAGGTCGAGGCCGAGTCTGGGTGACATGGTCAGCGTGATGAGCACGGAGACGAGCAGGACGGCCGCAGCCAGAACCGCCCGCACCGTGGTGGCGCGAGTCATGGGTTTCCTCCGAGGGGCGCCGGGCGCCCTCACCTCGGCGAGGACGTTCCGGCGGGTCTGTGGGACGGGACCGGTGGCAGGACCGGTGGCCGGTGAACGGCTGTCCTCGGAGGCCCGCGTACGGCGGGGAGCGCAGTGCGGAAGCGGCCGGTGGCACGAGGGGGTGCGGCGGGGGCCCGCTGGAGGGCGTGGTGCGGTACGCGGATGCCCGGTGCGCCGGGCAGCAGGAAGTTGTGGCCGGGTGGCGGGAGATGGTGCTGGGTGCGGGCGTGGTCGGTGCCGGCCCTGGGCTGGGGTGCGCTCGTCGGCAGCCGGTGGCGGTCGGTCGCCGTGGCCGTGCGGGTGCGCCGGGTGTCGTGGACGGTGCCCGTGCGGGCGGTCCGGTCCGTGTGCGGGGTGGGTTGATGGGCGCCGGGTGAGTACGCGGCGGAGGGCGGCACACCGGCGAACGGCCGGGCGGGGAGTACGGATCCGGCGGCTGCGGGGGCGCCGACGACGACGGTGAGTACGGCGAGAAGGAGGGCGACGAAGACCTGTCGGGCCGCCTGTGCGGTTCTGCGGTGTGCCGGTGCGCCCGGCCATGCCCTCGGGGGCACATTCCCCGGGGGCGGCCCCGGGAGGGGGGTCACCTCGTTCGGCCGGGCAGGGCCGGTGTCACGCCGGCTCGGCGGAGCACGGAGCTGAGTATCAGCCCGGCGCCGCGTACGACCGTGGTCGCGGGGTCGTCGGCGAGACGTACCGGAACGCCGAGGCGGACCGCGACCCGGTCGGTGATGTCGGGGCGGGTGGCGCCGCCGCCGGCGAGCAACGGGCCCTTGCGCAGGGCCCCCAGGACGGCACCGTGCCGGTCCTGCTTCCACATTTCGTCCACCATGTCCAGGACGGTGTGGACGACTGCGGTGGGCGGCTCGGAGGGGGCGAGGTCGCTGAGTCCCGTCTCGGCCTGGCGGGCGTCGCGGACCAGCCCGTCGACGAGGAGGGTCGCCTCGGTCAGCTCGGCGCCGATGTCGACGACGAGCAGCGGGCCGCCGTCCTGCGGTCCGGCGTATGCGGCGGCGGCCCTCGCGCTGTCCAGGGCGATGATGCTCGTCGGCCGGAGTGCGGCGAGCAGTTCTCTTGCCGCGGCACGGTGTTCGGACCCGGCGAGAACGGGATGGCTGAGGACGATCACGGTGTCGGTGCGGTCCGCGCCCAGGGCACTGTCGGCGATACGGCCGAGCATCCGGCCGCAGGACACGGGGTCGACGATGCGCCCTCGCCGGACCGGGCGGCCGTGCGCTGCCCCGGCGCCGAAGTCGCCGCAGGCGTCTGTGTCGGCGATGACGCCGTGTCCGGGCATCCAGGCGCGGGTCCGGGAGCTGCCGAGGTCGAGGGCGAGGCCCCGGGTGACGCCCCGGTACTCCCGGCGGACGGACCGGTCGAGCCGTGGACCGTCGTGCAGCGAATGCATCGCCCCTCCCACCGGCCTGCCGACGCGGCCGTTCACACACCCATTGACCCGCTGATAGCGAGGCATGGCCGATCCCTCACTATGCAATAGGGAGGCAAAGAAAGCCACTCTCAGGCAAAATCCAAGGGCTCGGGCGCGGCGAGGTCTCCGTCGTGCGTCACACCTCCGTCGGCAGGAACCCGGCGATCAGTTCTGCGAACTCGTCCGGCGCGGCGATCCGGACACCGAGGTCCTCGGCCTTGATGCGCTTGGATCCGGCCTTCTCCCCGGCGACCAGGAGCGTGGTGCGCTTGGAGACGCTGGACGAGGACTTCCCGCCGGCTCGCTCGATCAGCTCGTTCATCTGATTCCGGGAGAGCTTCTCCAGCACGCCGGTCATGGCGCCGGTGACCACCACGGTCATCCCGTCCAGCGGCAGACCCGCGGCCCGCTCCCCGTCCGCGACGGCAGCCGCTTCGGTGCCCTCCTCGCCCGGCTCCGGCGGCGGCGTCGCGCCGGGCTCCGTCATGTTGACCCCGGCGGCCGCCAGTTTCTCGATCAGCGGGGCCAGCTCCACCAGCTCCGCGACGACACCCGCGGCCTTCTCCTTGCCGATGCCGTCGACCCGCTGGAGCTCCTCGACGTCGGCGGCCCTGATCCGGTCCATGTCCGCGAAGTACCGGGCGATCCGCCGTGACATGGAGCGCCCGGTGCCGCGTACGCCCAACGCGCAGAAGACCCGGGAGAGCGGCTGGGTACGTGCCGTTTCGATGGCGGCCAGGAGGTTGTCGGTGCTGGTCTCGCCCATCCGTTCCAGACCGAGCAGCTGCTCGCGGTCGAGGGTGAAGAGGTCTGCGAAGTCGGCCACCAGGCCGGCATCGACGAGCTGGACGACCCGGGTGGCGCCCAGGCCCTCGATGTCGAGCTGGTCGCGGCCCGCCGCGTACGAGATGGAGGCGACGAGGCGGCAGTCGCGGCCCCGGACACAGCGCCAGCGCTGCTCGCTGGTGTCGATCTCGGAGCCGCACTGCGGACATGCCTCGGGGAAGACTATGGGCTGCTCGTCACCGGTCCGCAGATGGGCGACGGGCGCCTCGATACGGGGGATGATGTCGCCGGCCTTGTAGACCATCACACGGTCGCCCAGGCGAAGATCGCGCCGGGTGATGTCGGCCGGGTTGTGCAGTGTGGCGTAGCTGACGGTCGAGCCGTCGATCTCGACCGGTTCCAGCACGGCGCGCGGCGCGATGATGCCGGTCCTGCCCACGTTCCACTCGACGCCGAGGAGCCGGGTGACCTTCTCGACGGCCGGGAGCTTGTATGCGATGGCCCAGCGCGGCGCCCTGGTCCCTGAACCGGCCTCGCGCTGGTCGGCCGCGAGATCGGCCTTGATCACGATGCCGTCGATACCGAACGGCAACGAGGCGCGCACGGCCGCGACTTCCTCGACCCGGGCCTGCACCTCCTCGACCGTGGTGACGGTGCGCGGTGCCACATCCGTGGCCGCCGCGGTGTGCACGCCGAGCCCGGCGACGTATTCCAGGACCTCGCTGTGCGGGAGTTCGGCGAGGGTGTCGGTCAGCTCTCCGGACTCGGGCAGCGGCAGGGCACCGTAGGCGAAGAACGTCATCTCCACCGTGTACGCGCGGTCCTTGGCGCGGAGTGTGCCCGCCGCGCCGTTCCTCGGGTTGGCGAAGGGGGCGCCGCCGTGCTCGGTGCGCACGGTGTTGGCCTGTTCGAACTGCTCTGTCGTCATGAGGATCTCGCCGCGCATCTCGATCGTCACCGGCTCGGCGAGCTGCTCGGGGAGGCCGGCCACGGTGCCGATCGCATGCGAGACGTCCTCGCCCGCGGTGCCGTCGCCCCGTGTGATCAGCTGCTCGAGGCGGCCCGCCCGGTAGCGGGCAGCGACAGCCAGGCCGTCGAGCTTCGGCTCCACGCTCCACGCGGCGACGGGCCTGCCGATCCGGCGCTCCAGCGACGCAGTCCACGTGGCGAACTGCTCGGCCGAGAAGACGTTGTCCAGGGACAGCATCGGCACGGTGTGCGGCACGTCCCCGCTTGCGGCGCCACCCGCCACCTTGCCGGTCGGGGACGCCTCCAGCGCCTCCTGCGGGTGCTTCTGTTCGTATGCGGCGATCCCCCTTGCCAGCCGGTCGTACGCATCGTCGTCGAGCGTGCTCTCGCCCGTGGCGTAGTAATCGGCGGCGGCCCGCGACGCTTCTTCGACCGCAGCGGCGTAGGCGGCGGCATCGGCGAGCACAACAGCTGAGTTCGTCATGGCCCCCATCCTGCCGCCCACCACTGACAACGCCCCTCAGCCGGCCTGCTGAACCGTCCCGCCCGCCTCGTCCGCGCCGCCCACCGCGCCCGGCGCTGCCAGCGGGATCTGCGGTCCCGAGCACTCCCGCAGCCAGCGCCGCAGCACCTCGTGCACCTGCTCCGCCCCCACCAGCTCCGTGCCCTGCGCCACCGGCGCCGACAGGTCTGACGGCCACAGCAGGAACGGCCGGGACTGCTCGCCGCCCAGACCGCCGTGCGAGCCGATCTGTTCCTCGAAGGCGTGCACGCAGCCCGTGGCCCGGTCGTGCATCGAGTTGACCATGATGTCGGCGACGTGCGGGAAGGTGTCGGTGCGGCGCACCGCGGCCGCCGCGCCCGGGCCGAAGGGGGTCAGCGGTCCTTCCCCGTCCTTCAGTTCCGACACCGGGACCTCGGTGCCGCCACGGCCCAGCACCACCGATCCGTGCCGCTCGCTGCGGACCAGCAGAAAACCGATGCCGGGGTGGTTGGCAAGGGTGCCGAGCAGTGCGGGACGGCTCCGGTCGAGCTGTTCGCGCGAGGCGCGTCCCTCGACGTCGGGGAAGGAGATCAGGCCGAGGTTGCCGGAGGCGAGGACCACCGGGTCGGACGGCTCGGCGCGGTGTTCCGCCTCGCGCTCCTCGGCCGGCCGGCGGTGCAGGGCGATCCGTACCGCGTCACGCGCCTCCGAACCACTGCGGGTGCGCTCCGCCCGGCGGGGTACGGGCAGCCCGCAGCCCGCCCGCACCAGGTCCTTGAGCGTCAGCCCGTACGCCCCCGCGAAGGTCTCGCCGGGGCTCTGCCCGTGGTCGGAGAGCAGCACGATCCGGTAGGTGCGCGGGGTGTGTTCGGCGACCTTGACGATCAGGGCGAGCGAGCGGTCCAGTCGCGTGAGCACCTTCTCCGCGTCGCGGCTGTTCGGTCCGGAGTGGTGCGCCACCTCGTCGTACGCGACCAGGTCGGCGTAGACGGCGGTGCGCCCGGCGAACATGTCCCCGATGACGGCGGCCACCACCACATCGCGTTCGACGACGGTCGCGAAGGCCCGGATGAAGGGGTAGAGCCCGCCACGCTTGATCCGGGGCATGTCCTTCCGTATCCGCGCCCTGGTGGACTGGCCGATCTCGCGGCAGACTTCGGCGGCGAACGAAAGCGCGGTACGGACAGCATTGGCCGGATCGGAGAAGTAGGCGAAGTACCCGGCGCGGGAGCGGCGGCCCTTGCCACGCCGGGCCGCCATGGACAGGACGAGCGCAAGCTGGTCGGCGCCGCCGCTGAAGAGGTTGCCGCGGCTCGCACCGTCGAGCGTGAGCAGCCCGCCGTCATGGGTGCGTGCGATGGCCCGGCGCTGGAGTTCGATGGCGCTCGCGGGACGGCTGGAGACCATGACGTCGCCGGTCTCCTTCTCGTACCAGCGAAAGGCGGGGACGTCGTGGTTGCTGCCGTGCAGGATGCCGAGCTGGCTGGCGCCGGTCTGGCTGGACCAGTCGGTGCGCCACGGGGTGAGCCGGTGGCTCTCCTTGTCGGCGAGCCAGTTCGCGACGGTCGGCATCAGGCCGGAGTCGGCGGCCCGGGCAAGCACGTCGTGGCCGACGCCGTCGAGCTGGATGAAGACGGTGCCCGGCGGTCCGCTGCGCCCGCTGTCCGCACCGCTGCGCCGACGGCGGCGGTCGGCGAGCCGTGAGAGCCGGCGCCGGTAGGCGTTGTCGTCGCGGACGGCCAGCGCCGTGGAGGTCGCGGAGGCGACGGCGGACATCACGGCCGCGACGACGACCGCGGTCTCCGGGTTGGCGGCGCCGCGCCCGTCCGGTATGAGCCGCAGGGCGACCAGCAGCAGCGAGCCGTTCAGGAAGAAGACGAGCATCCCGAGGACGAGCGCGGGCACGATGAGCAGTGCCCGTACCAGGACCGGCCAGACCAGTGCGGAGAGCAGACCGAACGCTCCGGCGCCCCAGGCCGCGGTGAACGCGACCTTGGTGATGCTGTCGCCGTCGTCCGACTGGAGCTGGAAGTCCGGCAGAATCCCGGCGAGCGCCAGCATCGTGAGCGTCGAGACCGCCCACACCACAACCACTCGCATCAGGGCACTGCCGGCTGTTCGCCATTGCCCGTCACCCACGCCGTTCCACCTCACGTCCGGACCCCGCCGTCCCGGGCCCTGCCCCCCAGCTTTTCACAGCGCGGGTGCGGGCCGTCGGCGGCAGCAGGCAGGTGGCCGGTCAGCAGCCGTCGTATCCGGCGGTCGGCATGGAAAGCCTGCGGTGCACACTCGCCTTCGTACGGGCGTTGTACGGCGGCTCGTCCAGTCCCGCGATCTCCAGCCGTACGCCGCGCCGCTCGCATTCCGCGGCGAACTCCGGCACCGAGGTGAGGGCCCGCGCCAGCACCCGGTCGTTGGCGGCGACGAAGAGTTCGACATCGCCGCTCTCGACATCCGTCCACAGGGCGTGGTGGTCGGGGCGCAGCCCGTAGAAGCGCAACTGCCGGGTGACGACGTATCCCTTGTCTGCGGCCCAGCGGGCGCACATGTCGTGCTGGCTTCGGGTGTCGACGAGGAACGGATCGCTGTCGAGCTCTTCGAGCGGTGTGAGACTGGCGATGGCCGCCACCCGTACGTCCGTTGCGTCCCCCATGGCCGTCCCCCCGTGCTAGGCGTACCGGCGACCCTACCTCTCCGGCTCCCGCACAAAAAGGCGCATGTCGGGACGGGAGGAGTGCGCAGTACGGACACGGAACGCCGGTGCGCCCCGCCCCGGGGTAGAACGGCTTGAGGACGACGGCGTTGCCGACGGGGCGGCCATGGCCGCATCGGCGTCCGCATCGCCGGAGAGCGGAGAGGTCGCGTAGACCTCGCCGGTGCCGGCCGGGTCCACGACGTCGAGGGTGCGGCCGTCCGAGGCGTCCGCGAAGACGCCGTCGATGTGCCGGGCGGCGGGGGCGCCGGGCCTCCGCGGCTGAGAGTGACCGGCCGGACGCAACGGCCGGACGGAGCCGGGTCGTCCGATCCGGTCACGGCACTAAGGGCTGTCCCGTACTCCCTGGCGGGACAGCGCGCGGCGTCAGATGCGGTGCATCGCAAGGCGGAGGGGCGTCCGCATACTGGATGTATGCGGACGTTCCGACAACGCGG
>NZ_JBEOVN010000250.1:0-9165 GCF_040295565.1 Streptomyces sp. NPDC002785
GGCCCGTAGGCGTTCACCATGCGTCGGCCCGGCGCCCAGCGGTCCACCAGGGCGGCGTCGGTCGCGTCACCGCCCACGATCAGCGTCGTGAACTCGGGCAGGTCCATCACCGGAACCGTGGCCAGCGCCGCCGGCGGGATCAGTGCGTGCGTGATCCCGCGGTCCGCCAGCACCCGGCCCAGTGCTTCGTCCGCCAGCGGACCCGGCGGCGGAACCACCAGCGCCGCACCCCACACAAGACTCATGCACAGTTCGAGCACCGACGCGTCGAAGCTCGGCGACGAGAACTGCAGCACCCGGCTTCGCGGACCGACAGCACACCGCTCGGCCAGCACCGTCGCGAAGGCCGACAGTCCCTGGTGCGAGACCGCCACGCCCTTCGGACGTCCCGTCGAACCCGACGTGTAGATGACATACGCCGGATGGCCCGTGACCAGCCCCGTCGGCCGGTCCTCGTCCACCGGATCCGTCACCGGCCCGGCGTCCGGGTCCAGCTCGTCCAGGAGCACCCGCGCAGTGGTCGAGGACACCGGCACGCGGTCGGCGTGTGCGTGGCCGGTGAGCAGCAGAGCCGGCCGGGCATCGTCGATCATGTAGGCGATCCGGTCGGCCGGGTAGTCCGGGTCCACCGGCAGGTACGCGCCGCCCGCCTTCATCACCGCGAGCTGTGCGATGACGATGTCCACCGAGCGCGGCAGCAGCAGAGCGACGATCCGCTCCGGACCCACACCCCGCCCGATGAGGTGGTGCGCGAGCCGGTTGGCCCGCTCGTTCAGCTCCGCGTACGACAGCGAACCGTCGTCGGACATGACCGCAGGCGCATCCGGAGTACGGGCCACCTGCGCCTCGAACATCGCCGGGAACGTCATGGGGTCGATGGGCCGGCGGGCACCGTTCCAGGTGTGGAGGACGCGTTCCCGCTCGGCCTCGGTGACGTTGTCCAGTCGGCCGACCGGGCGGTCCGGTTCGGCCGTGATGCGGGCCAGCAGGTCCGTCAGCCGGTCGGCCATGGCCTCGGCCCGGCCGGCCGGCAGCAGCTCCGGCCGGTGGTTGAGGCGGAGTTCCAGCCGGTCGCCCGGCAGGACGACGAACGTCACCGGATAGTGGGTGGCGTCGCGGCCGTCGATGTGGGTGATGTCCAGCGCCCCGGGGGCCCGCAGCTTCTCCGGGTCCAGGGGGTAGTTCTCCAGCACGGCCAGCGTGTCGAAGAGTTCGCCGTGACCGGCGATGCGCTGGATCTCTGACAGGCCGAGGTACTGGTGGTCCATCAGCTCCAGTTGCTCGGCCTGCAGACGGGTGAGCAGTTCCGTGACGGTCTCGTCGTGGCGCAGCCGGACCCTGACGGGCAGGGTGTTGATGAAGAGACCGGCCATCGACTCGATGCCCGGGACCTCCGGGGGACGGCCGGAGACCGTGGCGCCGAACACCACGTCCTGACTTCCGGTAAGTCCGGCGAGCGTCAGTGCCCACACACCCTGGATCAGGGTGTTGAGGGTGAAGCCGTGCCGGCGGGCCAGGGCCGTCAGCTCGGTGGTGGACTCCTCGGAGAGCCACCGGGAGACCCGGCCGGGCGTCACGGTGGAGTCGGAGACCCCCGGCACGAGCAGCGTGGACTCCTCCAGCCCGTCCAGCGCGGTGTGCCAGGCCCGCCGCGCCGGCCCGTCGTCCAGGCCGGCGCACCACGCCAGGTAGTCGGCGAAGGCCGGGGCCGGGGGAAGCACCGAGGTGTCCCCGCGGTTCTCGTAGAGCGCGAACAGCTCTTCGAGCAGTACGGGCATCGACCAGCCGTCGAGCAGGATGTGGTGGTTGGTGAGAAGGAGCCGGTGACGGTCGGCGGCGAGCCGGACGAGGGTGAAGCGGATCAGCGGTGCGGTGGTCACGTCGAACCGGGCGCTGCGGTCCGTCTCCATCACCCGGTCGAGCTCGGCGGCGCGCTTCGCCTCGTCGAGGTGGCTGAGGTCGATGTCGGCCCAGGGCAGCTCCACGGCATTCGGCACGAGCTGCACGGCGTGCGGCAGCCCGTCCTCGCGGAAGCAGGCCCGCAGGTTCGGGTGCCGGGCCAGGAGTCCGGCAGCCGCGGCGCGCAGTGCCGTGACGTCCAGGGGGCCGACGAGGTCCATGTGGAGCTGGACGTTGTAGACGTCCGGAGCGCTGTCGTCCAGCAGGCTGTGGAAGAGCAGGCCCTCCTGGAGCGGGGCCAGCGGCAGAACGTCGGCGAGGCCGGGCCGGTCGGCCTCCAGCATGTCGATGTGCTGCTGTTCCAGGGAGACGAGCGGCAGGTCGGAGGGGGTGAGGCCGCCGGTCGGGCCGGCCTCGCCCGTCAGGGCGGCGAGCCGCCGCAGCGCCTCGAACCAGAGCCCGGCCAGCTCGCGGACCTCGGACTCCTCCAGGATCTCGCCGGCCCAGGTCCAGGTGGCCACGAGGTGCGGCCCGTCGGGGCCGTCCTGGGTGACAGCGTTGATCTCCACGACGTGCGGCACGGCCATGTCGTCGTCGGCGCCGCCGCCGATCACACCGGCCTCGCCCGTCGGGGCCCAGTCCCCGTCGCCCAGGGAACCGAAGCGGCCCAGGTAGTTGAAGCCGATCTGCGGGGCCGCCAGGCCGTGCAGCAGCATCGCGGTCTGCGGGTTGAGGTGGTGCAGCAGCCCGTGGCCGACGCCGCCGTCGGGGACGGCCAGCAGCCGTTCCTTGACCCGCTTGACGGTCTCGGCGGGGTCCTGCCGGCCGTCCGCGTCCAGGCGTACGGGATGCAGGCTGGTGAACCAGCCGACGGTACGGGAGAGGTCCGCACCGGTCAGCGATTCGTCGCGGCCGTGGCCCTCCAGGTCGACCAGCAGCCCCGCGGCCGTGTCGTGGCCGCGGCGGCGCCGCCACTCGGTGACGGCGAGGGTGAGCCCGGCGAGCAGGACCTCGTCGACACCGGTGCGGAAGTCCGCGGGCACGCTGGTGAGCAGCGGTGCCGTGGTCTGCGACGGGAGGGTCAGCGAGAGGCTGCGGGCGGTGGCGACGGTGTCCCGGCGGGCGTCGAGCGGCCGGTCGCCGAGCGGGGCGTCGGGCGCGGCGAGCATGTCGGTCCAGAATTCGAGCTCGTCGAGCCGGTCCGGTTCCTGGGCGAGCGCGGTGAGCTGCTCGGCCCAGCGGCGGTAGGAGGTGCCGACGGCCAAAAGACGTGGGGCGCGCTGCTCATGGACGGCGTCCCAGGCGGCAGACAGGTCGGGCAGCAGGATCCGCCAGGACACTCCGTCGACGGCCAGGTGGTGCACGGTCAGCAGCAGCCGGCCCGTCGTGTCCGGTCCGGCGTCGAACCAGACGGCCCGTAGCACGGCGCCGTCCTGGGGCGCCAGCGCGGCCCGGGTTCGGGCCGCGTGGTCGGCGACGAGCTCCCCGAACGCCTCGTTCCACGTACCGTCCGCGGGGACACGGGAGAGCACGGACGCCGCCGTGACGCTGCCGCGATCGGCCACTTCCAGGCCCCAGAGCGGTCCGCGACGGGTCAGGCGCACCCGCAGCATGTCGTGCCGGTCGAGTACGGCCTGGAGGGCGGCGGCGAGTCCCTGCTCGGTCACCCCGGCGGGGGTCCGCACCAGTACGGACTGGCTGAAGGCGTCGATGGTGCCGGGCCTGGTGCGCAGCCAGTGCATGATCGGGGTGAGCGGCAGCGGGCCGAGGCCGTCGTCGGTGTTCTCCTGCGCGGCCTCCTCCCGCGGGTCCCCCTCGGTGGTACGGGCGATGACCGCCAGGGCGGCGGCGGTGCGGTGGACGAAGACCTCCCGCGGTGTGATGACGAGGCCGCGGGTACGGGCCCGGGAGACCAGCTGGATGGAGACGATGGAGTCGCCGCCCAGATCGAAGAAGCTCCTCTCGGCGCCCACCGCGGGCAGGCCGAGCACCTGGGCGAACAGCTCGCACAGGATCTGCTCCCGCTCCGTCACGGCGGCCCGGCCGGTGTCGGCGGGTGTCCCGGGGGCGGGCAGTGCCGCACGGTCCAGTTTGCCGTTCGGGGTCAGCGGCAGCGCGTCGAGCACGACGACGGCGGACGGCACCATGTGTTCGGGAAGTTCCCGGGCGACCGCGGAGCGGAGCTCCGCCGGGTCGGCCGCGGCGCCCTCGGGCACCGCGTAGGCCACCAGCCGGCGGGGGCCGGCGGGCTCCTCGCGCACCACGACGACGGCCTGGGCGACCTGCGGCAAAGCGGTGAGCACGGACTCGATCTCGCCCAGCTCGATCCGGAAACCGCGCACCTTGACCTGGTGGTCGGCCCGGCCCAGGAACTCGAGCTGGTCGTCGTGGTTCCAGCGCACGACGTCGCCCGAGCGGTACATCCGGGCGCCGGATCGGCCGAACGGATCGGCCACGAAGCGGTCGGCCGTCAGGTCCGGGCGGCCCAGATACCCGCGGGCGAGACCGGCGCCGGCGATGTACAGCTCGCCCGCGACGCCGGGCGGCACCGGCCGGAGGTTGGCGTCCAGGACGTACACCTGTGCGTTGACGACCGGGCCGCCGATGGGCGGCAGTCCGCCGCCGCTGAGGGGGGCGCTCATCGTCGCGCAGACCGTGGCCTCCGTGGGGCCGTAGGCGTTCACCATCCGGCGGCCGGACGACCAGCGCTCGACCATCTCACCGGCGGTGGCCTCACCCGCGACGACCAGCGTCGAGACCGAAGAGAAGTCGCCGGGGGCGGCGGCCCCGAGGACCACCGGCGGCAGCGTCGCGTGGGTGACCCGGTGCCGGGCGGCGAGCGCCGCCAGTGCCGGGCCGGGGGTGACCTCTTCCGCGGTGCCCACGACCAGGGCCGCCCCGGACAGGAGCGCCATCGCCAGCTCCCAGAACGCGGCGTCGAAAGAGGGCGAGGCGAACTGCAGCACACGGCTGCCCTGCCCGGCGTCGAAGCGCTCGGTCTGGGCGGCGATCAGACTCGCCGCGCCGGAGTGGGTGACCACCACGCCCTTCGGACGGCCGGTGGAGCCGGAGGTGTAGATCACGTACGCGGGGCTCGTGACGTCCGCCGGGTTGACGGGCGCGAGGGGCCCGGCGAGCTCGTCCGGCTGGTCGACCAGGAACCGCGGTACGTCACCGGGGATCGCGTCCGCCGCCGCCGATGTGGTGATGACCAGCGCGGGGCGGGAGTCCTCCAGCATGTAGGCGACGCGGTCGGCCGGATAGTCGAGGTCGACCGGCAGATAGGCGGCGCCCGCCTTGAGGACGGCGAGCACGGACACGACGAGCTCCGCCGAGCGCGGCACCGCGACGGCCACGATCCCTTCGGGGCCGATGCCCCGGCCGGCCAGCACGGCCGCGAGCCGGTCGGTGCGCTCGTCCAGCTCCGCGTAGGTCAGTACGAGGTCGCCGAAGAGTACGGCCGGGGCGTCGGGGGTGGCGGCGGCCTGCGCGGCGAACAGCTCCGGGAAGGTGTCGCACGGGATGTCGCGCGCGGTGTTGTTGACTCCGCGCACCAGGTGTTCGTACTCGGCGGCGGGGAGGATGTCGATCCGGCCCACCGGCTCCTGCGGGCGGTCCGCCCAGAACTCCAGGACCGCCTGGAGGCGGCTCACCAGGTGCCGGACGGCATCGGCGTCGAACAGGTCGGGCCGGTAGTTGATCCGCAGGTGCAGCCGCTCGCCGGGCATCACGGCGAGGCTCAGCGGGTAGTGCGTGGCGTCCCGGCCGTCGATGGCGGTGACGGCGAGGCCGGGCACCCTCAGCTGTGCCGGGTCCAGCGGATAGTTCTCCAGCACCGTGATGGTGTCGAAGAGTTCGCCGATCCCGGCGATCCGCTGGGCGTCGGCGAGCCCGAGGTGCTGGTGCTCCATCAGCCCGGCCTGCTCGTCCTGCAGCCGGGTCAGGAACGCGACAGAGCTCTCCCCGGGCACGATCCGGACCCGCACCGGAAGGGTGTTGATGAACAGGCCGACCATCGACTCCACGCCGGGGACCTGGGCAGGCCTGCCGGAGACCGTACCTCCGAAGACGACGTCGTCGCGTCCGGTGAGGCGCCCCAGTAGCACGGCCCAGGCGCCCTGAAGCAGGGTGTTGAGGGTGAGGCCGTGCTCGCGCGCGGTGCCCAGGAGCCGTGCGGTCAGGCCGGCGGGCAGGTCGGTCAGCAGCTGGTCGGGGGTGACCGGCTGCCGGTCGGGGACGGCGGGGGCGAGGAGGGTGGGCTCCTCGAGCCCGCGGAGCGCCTCGCGCCAGACGCTCGCGGTGGCGGACGCGTCCTGTTCGCCCAGCCAGCCGAGGTAGTCCCGGTAGGGCGGGGTGCGGTCCGGGGTCCGGCCCGCGTAGAGGTCGAGGAGTTCCCGGACGAACAGCGGCATGGACCAGCCGTCGAGCAGGACGTGGTGGTGCGTGAAGACGAGCCGGTGCCGGTCGTCGGCGAGCGCGACCAGCAGGAAGCGCATCAGCGGAGGGGCCGCCAGGTCGAAGCGGCTGTTCCGGTCCTCGTGCAGCATCCGGTCCAGGACGGTCTGCTGCTCGGTCGCGTCGAGGTGGCGCAGATCCTTCTCCGCCCAGGGCAGTTCCACCGACTCGGGGATCACCTGGACGGCGTGGTCCAGCCCGTCGAGCCGGAAGGCCGCCCGCAGACCGGGGTGCCGGCGCAGCATCTCCTCGGCCGCGCCCCGCAGGGCCGCGGCGTCCAGCCGGCCCTCCAGGTCGTAGAAGAACTGGACGGTGTAGACGTCCGGTCCGCCCTCGTCGAACAGGGTGTGGAAGAGCAGTCCCTGCTGGAGCGGCGTCACCGGGAGGATGTCGGCGGTCGCCGGGTGCGCGGCCTCGATGCTGCGGATCTGCTCCTGGGTGAGCCGTACCAGCGGCACGTCGGAGGGGGTGAAGCCGCCCGCTCCGGGCTGCGAGGACGCGGCCACGACCTCCCGCAGAGCCTGGAACCACAGGTCGGCCAGGCTGCTCACCTCTGCCTCGGTGAGCAGGCCGCCGGCCCAGTTCCACACGGCGGTGAGCACCGGGCCCGCGGCGGTCTCCTGGGTGTACGCGTTGAGGTCGACGGTGTGGGCGACGGGCATCGACGGGTCGTCGGCGCCCATCAGCGCGCGCTCCCCGGCCACCGGGGCCCAGTCGCCACCCGGTGAACCACCGATGCGGCCGAGGTAGTTGAAACCGATCTGCGGAACCGGCAACCCGGAGAGCACGGCCCCCGCCACCGGATGCAGATGACGCAGCAGACCGAAGCCGATCCCGTTGTCCGGCACCGCCCGCAGCTGCTCCTTGACGCGCCTCACCGCGTCCCCGGCACCCTCCCCGCTCGCGTCCAGACGCACCGGGAACAGACTGGTGAACCAGCCCACCGTCCGCGACACGTCCACACCTTCCAGCACGTCCTCCCGGCCGTGCCCCTCCATCTCCAGCAACACCTCACCGGCGTCCACACCACGCGCCCGACGCCACCTCGGCACCGCCAGCGCCAGCCCCGCCAGCAGCACCTCGTGCGCACGGGCACGGAACACCCGCGCCACCTCACCCAGCAGCGCCGACGTCTCTCCCGCCGGCAACGACACCGAGAGCGACCGCACCGTCGCCGCCGTGTCCCGCACCGGGTCCATGGCACGGCCGCCCAGCAGCGGATCCGGCCCGGAGGCGATGTGCTGCCACAGCTCGGCCTCGGCGACCCGCTCGGGGCGGTGGGCCAGCTGGTGGAGTTCACGGGCCCAGGTCCGGAAGGAGGTTCCGTAATGGGGGAGTACGGGAGTGCGTCCGGCGGCGGCGGCCTGCCAGGCCTCCGCGAGGTCGGACAGCAGGATGCGCCAGGAGACACCGTCGACCACGAGGTGGTGGGCGACCAGCAGCAGCCGGCCGGGCGTCTCGTCCCCGGCGTCGAACCACACGGCCCGCAGCATCATGCCGTCGTGCGGGGCGAGTTCGGCGACGGCGGCGCGGGTCCGCTCGTCGAGCAGCTCCGAGGGGAGGCCGGCGGCCGTGTCAGGGATGCCGACGCGCCGCAGAATGTCCCGGGACTCGACCGTGCCCGCCGGTGCCACCTCAAGGGTCCATCCACCGTCCCCGGTGGCCACGGCACGCGTCCGGAGGGCGTCGTGGCGCTCCAGCAGTGCCTGCAGGGCCGCGGCGAGATGCTCCTGCCGCAGACCGGCGGGGACCTGGACGAGGGTGGACTGGTGGTACTGGTCCATGGTGCCGCCGCGACCGGCGAGCCAGTGGATGACCGGGGTGGCGACGAGCGGGCCGACGGGCTCGTCCCGCACCGCTTCGGCGGCGGCCGGAGCGGTGGTCGCGACGCCCGCCAGGGCCGCCGGGGTGCGGTGCTTGAAGATGTCACGGGTGGTCAGCCGCAGTCCGGCACGGCGCGCGAGGGTGATCAGCTGGATGGAGACGATGGAGTCTCCGCCCAGGTCGAAGAAGTTGTCGTCCGGGCCGACGGTGGTTATGCCCAGCGCCTCGGCGAAGACGGCGCAGAGGGTCTCCTCCATCCGGGTGGCGGGGGCACGGCCGGCGGTACGGGTGGCCACCGCGGGGGCAGGCAGTGCCTTCCGGTCGAGCTTGCCGTTGGCGGTCAGCGGCAGGACGTCGAGCGCGACGAACGCGGCGGGCACCATGTAGTCGGGCAGCTGCGCGGCCAGATGGTCCCGGAGTGTGGCCTGGTCGCAGTCGCGGCCGTCGGCCATGACCGCGTAGCCCACCAGTCTTCTGTCGCCGGGCCGGTCCTCGCGGACGACGACGGCCGCCTGCACGATGTCGTCGTGGGTCTGGAGGCAGGCCTCGATCTCGCCGAGCTCGATGCGGAATCCGCGGATCTTGACCTGGTGGTCGGCGCGGCCGACGTACTCCAGCTCACCGTCGTCCCACCGTGCCAGGTCACCGGTGCGGTACATCCGGGTGCCGGGCGGACCGTACGGGTCGGCGACGAAGCGCTCGGCGGTCAGGTCGTGCCGGCCGAGGTAGCCCCGGGCCAGGCCCGCGCCTGCCACGTACATCTCACCGACGACGCCCGGTGCGGCGGGCCGCAGGGCGGAGTCCAGCACGCGTACCCCGAGGTCGGGGATGCCCCGGCCGATGAGGCTGCCCGTGGCGGACTTGGCGGTCAGCTGGTCCAGGGCCCGGTAGCTGACGTGGACGGTGGTCTCGGTGATCCCGTACATGTTGACCAGCCGCGGAGCGTCCTCACGGTGCCGGCCGTACCACTCCTCCAGCCGCCACAGA
>NZ_JBEOVN010000251.1:0-9159 GCF_040295565.1 Streptomyces sp. NPDC002785
AAATCGGGGCAAAACCACCGCCCGTACCTGGGGGTGCGGTACACGGCCCCCCCCGATCCCGCCCCCATGTGCGGGTTGGACCAACCAGAAGGGGCGGTGCCCCGCAGCGCACCGCCCCTTCTGTATTGCTCAGGTCACGCTTCGTTGCTCAACTGCCCAGCCGCTCGGCTCAGACGTAGATGCCGTGCGAAGCCAGGTAGGCGATCGGGTCGATGTCCGAGCCGTACGCCGGGCCCGTGCGGACCTCGAAGTGCAGGTGCGGGCCGGTGGCGTTGCCGGTGGCGCCGGAGAGGCCGATCTGCTGACCGGCACTCACGGCCTGACCCGCGGAGACGGAGATCGAGGACAGGTGGCCGTACTGCGAGTAGCGGCCGTCGGCGTGCTTGATGACGACCTGGTTGCCGTACGCGCCACCCCAGCCGGCGGCGACGACATTGCCGGAAGTGATGGCCTTCACGCTGGTGCCGGTGAAGACGGGGAAGTCGATCCCGGTGTGGCTGCCGCTGGACCAGTTGGAGCCGGAGGCGCGGTATCCAGTGGTGTGGTTGCCGGGGACCGGGTGGCTGTAGCCGGAGCTGCTGCTCTGGCCGGCCGGGGCGGAGGTCTTGGACTCCGTGACCGTCGAGACCTTGGCCGGGGCGGACTCGACCGGGGCGGACTTGGCCGGGGCGGACTTCTCCGCGGCCGACGAGGGCACCGAGGGGGCCTTCGACGGGAGAGCGGCACCCGCGCCGGCACCGGTGGGCGCGGAGTGCCCCGCCGCCTTGCCGTCAAGCGTCAGCTTCATGCCCGGGAAGATCAGGCTGGGGTTTTCGCCGACGACCTTGCGGTTGTCCTGGTACAGCTTCTGCCAGCCGCCCTTGACCTTGTGCTCGTCGGCGATCTTCGACAGGTAGTCACCGGAGACGACGGTGTACGTCGTGGTGGTGGCCTGCTTCTGCGCGACCGGCTTGGCCGGGGCGGCGTGCGTGGCGGCGGAGGCCGACTGCGGGGCGGCCGGGGCGGCCTGCTCCGCGGCATGGGCACCGGTGGCACCGAGCAGCGGCAGCGCGATGACGGCGCCGCCGGCGCTCGCGGCGGCGACGCCACGGGCGATGGTGCTGGACTTCGTACGACGATGCTTACCCGATATGGGCATGACGTGCTTCCTCTCCGGCGCCTGCGAGGTGAGCTGTCGGGTTCGGGCTGGAGATGCCCTGCCGCGCCGAGCGCGACTTCACCCCTAGCCGGCCGGAGTTCTCCGATCGGCGGCCTACCTGGTTCCCCCGCTCCTGCCACGCGATGAGTGGGTGTGAATTCCGGACGGCGGCAGGATTAGGCGGTCCGTCCGGATTGACGGTGACCGTAAGCGAGTCAGGATGGAGAGAACAAGCCACTGGCTCCTTACCGGAATCCGCGCTCGGAAATCAGCGCGGAATTCCGGTCACACTCCGTGGATTAAGGATCTTTCCTTTCCGCACCGCGCACGGAATACCCGACCACCCCGCCAGCACACACCGTCACGGATATGATTCCGCTCACGAGACGGCAGCCATCTCCCGCACAAGCGGGGCACATTAGAATAAATGCACTCATTACGGACACGTCATGCCCATCATCCGCGTCGGAGCCTCAGAACCCGCGCGTCGAGATCGCCCCGAAGCCCGGTGTGCAGCCCCTGATGCAGCAGTACCGAACCGTGGTGCACCGCCCCCGTGTCCAGGCAGGTGTACGTCGCTGCGGGGTCGAGCCCGCGCAGCCGCAGGGCCGGGGTCCGCTCCCCGTACCTCTGCGCCTCCAGCCACATCAGGACCACCGTCTCGTCCCCATGGACGTACTGGACCGCGCTGAGTCCGCCGCGCGGGGCGCGCAGCCGGTGCAGCGCGCCGCGCTGCACCACCGGCCTGATCTCCTTGTAAAGATCCACCCAGGCCCGCGCCTCGGCCAGCTCCTCCTCACTCCACTCGGCGAGGTCCCCGCCGACCCCGAGCACACCGGCCATCGCGCTCACGAAACGGAACCGCAGTGAACTGACCCTGTCGTTGAGCTGGACATTCGGGCTGTCGGTGACCCAGGCGGCCATAACCCGGGCCGGATGGATCTGGCCGAAGCCCTCCTGGATGGTGAGGCGGTCGAGCGGGTCGGTGTTGTCGGAGGTCCACACCTGGTCCGTACGGGACAGAATCCCCAGATCGATCCGACCACCTCCGCCCGAGCAGGATTCGAAGGCGACTGAGGGGTGCGCGGCCCGGAGCCGGTCGATCAGCGCGTACAGGGCGTCCACATGCTCGATCCAGAGCTTCTGCTGATACGCCTCGCCAGGCCAGCCCGCATCGGTGAAGCAGCGGTTGAAGTCCCATTTCACATAGTCGACGGGCGCACTGGAGAGCAGTGTGTCCAGTTGCTCCCACAGATAATCCTGCACATCGGTGCGGGCCAGATTGAGCACCAGTTGATTACGGAACTCGGTCCGTGCCCGCCCTGGGAAATGCTGCACCCAGTCGGGGTGCGCGCGATAGAGGTCGCTGTCGGCATTGACCATTTCCGGCTCGACCCAGATACCGAACTGCATGCCGAGTCCGTGCACTTCGTCGGCGAGCGGCTTCAGCCCGCAGGGAAAGCGGTCCGGATTCGGCGTCCAGTCGCCGAGCCCGGCCCGGTCGCTGGTGCGCTGCCCGAACCACGCGTCGTCCACGACGAACAGCTCGACACCCATCGCGGCGGCGCGCTCGGCGAGGGTGCGCTGCTGCTCCTGCGAGATGTCGAAGCCGGTCGCCTCCCAGGAGTTGTAGAGCACCGGCCGCAGGGTCTGTGCGTCCGGGATCACATGGGCCAGCTGCCAGGCGTGCCAGGCCCGGCTCGCCCCGCCGAACCCCTCCGCACTCCACAGACCGGCGAAGACGGGCGTGGTGTACGACTCCCCCGGCGCCAGCAGCAGCAGCCCCGAGTCGTCGTAACCGGCGCCGCCGGTGATCTGTACGAGCCCGTCGGGGAGTTGCTGTACGGAGATCCGCCACGACCCGGACCAGCCGAGCGCACAGCCGTACACCTCGCCGCTCTCCTCGGTCGCCGCACCGTCCGCGTCGAGTGCGACCCACGGCAGGTACTGGTGTCCGGTGTGGCCGCGCCTGCTGGAAATGACGCTCTCGCCGTACGTCAGCTCCGCCCGTGCGAGCTGCGTCTCCGCCGCCCAGCGTCCGTGCAGCCGGCTCAGCCGCCAGCCGTCGCGGGCGGGCAGCGCCCAGGCGGCCGCGTCGGCACGCAGCAGTTCCAGCGGCGGACCCTCCGGCCCGGCGTGGCCGACGGTGGCCCAGCGCTCGATCACATCGGAGTCGCCCCGCATCCGGTAGTGCAGGGTGAGGGCGAGCCGGTGCACGGAGTCGGTGAAGTCGATACAGAGTTCGTCTCCGTCCACCGTGGCGTCGACAAAGGCCCACTCGGTGCCGCGGACCTCCGGGGTGCGTACCGAGAGGGCCGGGCGGACGAACCGGGGGCCGCCCTCCACGGGGTACTCCTCGCGACCGTCGAGCTGGGACTCGAAGGCCCTGAAGGGTGGCTGCGGCGCTGCGGCCAGGGCCTCGGCTGCAGCAAGGGGGATCCGTGGCCCCCAGTGCAGATGGACCAGCTCGTGCCGCTCGGTGAGTCGCAGTGCATAGCTGCTGCTCGCCCCGCTGAGCAGCCAGGTCCGGCCCTTGTCGCCAGTCTCGATCATCGCACCCCCACATTCGAACAGTTCCGCACATCATCGACCGTCGCCGGTGGGCGGACAACAGCCTTGCAAGGAATTCACCGTGCAAATTCGCCGCAGGAGTACCGGGGTTCGCGGAAGTATCGACAAGCAAGACCGAGATGATTGCCTGAGGAATCAATGTCGTATCGTCGCGGGAGTGGTTTTGTCGGCGACTCCCGCCGGCACCAGACACTCCAGGAGTCACTGTGACGCAGCAGTTGCCGCAGATCCCGTCGGCGGAACCCGAGCTGGCGGGTGTCCGCAACTTCCGCGATGTGGGCGGGCTGCCCACCGCGGACGGTCGGCGGGTGCGGTTCGGACGGCTCTTCCGCAGTGGTCACCTCGCGCACGCCACCACCGAGGACACCGCCTTTCTCGGCGGTCTCGGTCTGCACACGGTCTTCGACTTCCGCAATGCGGCCGACCACCGGCTCGACGGCCTGGACGTGGAGCTGCCGGGCGTACGGAACGTGAGCATCCCGCTCTCCGACCCCGCCGACGGCGCCGAGTTCTGGCGGATGGTCCGCGACGGCGATCTCGATCAGCTGCGCTCGATCCTGGCCGACGGCAAGGGAACCAACCGGATGATCGCCTCGTACCGCGCGATCATCCGGGACCGTACCGCCGAGCACAGCCGGGTCCTGCACGCCCTGGCCCAGGACAGTGTTCCCGCGTTGATGCACTGCGCCGCGGGCAAGGACCGGGCCGGTCTGTCCATCGCGGTGTCACTGCTCGCGGTCGGCGTCGAGCGCGATGCCATCGAGGCCGACTACCTGAAGTCGAACGACGCCCACCGCCGCTACAAGGTGCACCGCAGCGACACCTCGGCGGACGGCATGTCGGCCGAGGTGATGGAGCTGCTCAATCCACTCTTCGGCGCGCACGCCGACTACCTCGCTGCGGCGTTCGCCACCATCGAGGAGACCTGGGGCAGCACGGACCGCTACTTCTCCGAGGGCCTGAAGCTCGCGCCCGAGACCCGTGAGCGGCTGCGCGACCGGCTCCTCGGCAAGGCGTAGCCGAACCCGCCCGTCGGAGGTGGTCAGCCCTTGCCGGCCACCGCGAAAAGCAGGTAGAGGAAGGCCGCGAAGACGTGTCCGGCGATGAGATAGGCGAACAGCCGGATCACCACACCGCGCGGAAACTTCCGCTCCTGGGCTTCGTAGTTCTTCTTGGACCCGAGCGGGTCGAAGTTCTCTGAATCGGACATGACGGTCCTCTCTGGTAACCGGATGGACCGGTCTCAGCGGCGGTGGACACCGCTGCCGAGGCACAGCTCGGCGGCGGGGCTCTGGAGCAGGGTGTGGACGAAGAGAAGCTCGGATCCGTCGCGGTCGACGGCGGCGATCCGGTGCGGGGTGAGTGAGTCGTAGTGCGCGCTGTCACCGGGGGCCAGATC
Organism: Streptomyces sp. NPDC002785; assembly: GCF_040295565.1. Classification (NCBI taxonomy): domain Bacteria; kingdom Bacillati; phylum Actinomycetota; class Actinomycetes; order Kitasatosporales; family Streptomycetaceae; genus Streptomyces; species Streptomyces sp. NPDC002785. The sequence goes on from NZ_JBEOVN010000251.1 coordinate 5,109, forward strand.
GTGCGCGGTATCCCCGAGCGTGACCCGGAGGTGCCCGGCGAGCACGTACAGCCACTCCTCGCCGGGATGGACGCGCACGAGATCACCCTGTGCGCCGTACGGAACCCGGACACGGAGCGCCTGCATCGCCCGGCCGGAGCCGCCGGCCTGCTGGTACATCCAGCCGTCGGCCTCGGCCCCCTCGAACCTCCCGCCACGGATGATCGCCTCACGCTCCGGGGGCGTCTCGCCGAGCAGTTCGGAAACCGTCGTACCGTAGATCCTGGCAAGACCGAGGAGCATCGGCAGCGAAGGCTGCCGACGGCCCGTTTCGAGCCGGGACAGATGGGCGGGTGAGAGCCCCGCCTGTTGAGCGGCGGTCTCCAGGGTGAGACCACGGCTGCTGCGCAGATCACGCAGACGCGGCGCGACCTCGGGCAACTCGTCGGCCACCCCTCCGTCAGGAGTGTTCATATGTCCATTGAGCCAGGAACTTTCCTCTTAGGCAAATTCCTTGCCTAAGAGGCAAACGCAATCCCGGAAGGGCCCCGCGGGATCAGCGGTTGGCGACGGCCTGCTTCACCAGGGTCCTGCCGAAGTCCCACATCAGCCCGCCGCCACTGTGCGCGTCGTCCATCACGGCGGTGAACGCCGTGACGAACCGGTCGACCTCCGGCTCCCCGATCACCAGCGGCGGAATCAGCTTGATCACTTCCAGGTGATCACCCGAGACCTGGGTGAGGATGCGGTGTTTCTGGAGCAGGGGCACCACCACCATCTGCGCGAAGAGGCCCTTGCGGGCCGCCTGCAGCATGGTCCAGCGGCTGCGCAGCTTCAGTGACGACGGTCGGCCGAACTCGATGCCGATCATCAGTCCGCGCCCGCGCACCTCGTGCAGCAGCTCATAGCGGTCGACCAGCGCGGCCAGCCGCTCGCGCAGCAGATCACCGGTGCGGCGCGCGCCCGCGACGGTCTCCTCGTCCTCCATCACGGCGAGGACCGCGAGCCCGGCCGCCATCGCCTGGGCGTTGGAACCGAAGCTCGCGGAGTGGACCAGGACCCGGTCCATCGACGAGTAGACGCGTCTGAAGATCCAGTCCTTGCCGAGCGTCGCCCCGACCGGCACATAGCCGCCGGAGAGAGCCTTGGCGACACAGACCAGATCGGGTTCGACCCCCTCCTCGTGCTGGTACGCATAGAAATCGCCGGTCCTGCCGAGGCCGGTCTGCACCTCGTCGGCGATGAGCAGTGCCTTGTGCTGGTGCAGCAGTTCCTGCGCAGCCCGCAGAAAGCCGGGCGGCGCGGCGTGGACGCCCTTGCCCTGGATCGGCTCGACGACCAGTGCCGCCACGTCGCCGCGCTTCAGTTCACGGCGCAGTGCGTCGAGATCACCGAGCTCGATGGCGGTGTCCGGCAGCAGCGGTGCGAAGCCGTCCCGGAAATCGCTCTCCCCGTTGACCGAGAGCGAGCCGGTCGTCAGTCCGTGAAAGGCGTGGGTGCAGTAGAGGATCCTGGCCCTGCCGGTGGCGTACCGGGCGAACTTCAGGGCGGTCTCGACAGCCTCCGTACCACTGTTGCCGAAGAAGACCCGGTCCAGGTGCGGGCTGTGCGTGAGCAGCTTCTCGGCCAGCAGCCCGGGCAGCGGCTGGCAGTCGAAGCGGGTCAGATCGGCGAGCGAGGCGTCCAGGACGTCGTGCAGGGCCTTGCGTACGACGGGGTGGTGCCGGCCGAGGCCCATCACGCCGAACCCGGCGAGCATGTCGAGGTAGTCGTTGCCGTCCGCGTCCCAGAAGTGCGCGCCCTCGGCCCGTTCGTAGACCTTGTCGAAGCCGATGGTGTGCAGCATGCGCGGCAGCTGGTGGTTGAGGTATTTCGTGTGCAGCTCGTAGCGCTCGGCGCCGCGCTCCGCGAGGAGCTGCGCCAGGTCGAAGCCCTTGGGCCCGTCGTCCTTCATGCCTCGCTCTCCTCAGTCCTTGTCGCTGCTCCCTTGGCGGCCAGTGCGGCGCTGATGCGCCCCGCGACCTCGACCGGTGTGAGCCCGATGTCGGCCAGCACCTCGGCGCGCTTGCCATGGGCGAGGAACTGTTCGGGGATGCCGAACGTCCGCAGCGGTACGTCGACCCCGGCGTCCCGCAACGCCTGCCCGACCGCCGAACCGACGCCCCCTGCCCGGCTGTTGTCCTCGACGACGGCGACCAGCCGGTGCCGTTCGGCGAGCGGGGCCAGCTGTTCGTCGACCGGCTTGACCCAGCGCGGGTCGACGACGGTGCAGCGGATGCCGCCGCCCGCCAGCAGGTCGGCGGCCTTCAGACAGACCGGGGCGAGTACACCGACGGCCACGAGCAGCACATCGGGGTTGTGCGCCGCGCTCAGGACGTCCATTCCGCCGATCCGGTCGATGGCCGGGATCGGCTCCCCCACCGACTCCTTGGGGAACCGAATCACGGTGGGTGCGTCGTCGATGTCGACGGCCTCGCGGAGTTCGGCGCGCAGTTCGTCGGCGTCGCGCGGGGCGGCGATCCGCAGCCCGGGGACGACCTGCAGCATGGACATGTCCCACATGCCGTTGTGCGAGGGCCCGTCGGGACCGGTGACCCCCGCCCGGTCGAGGACGAAGGTCACCCCGCACTTGTGCAGCGCGACATCCATCAGTAGTTGGTCGAAGGCCCTGTTGAGGAAGGTGGCGTAGACGGCGACGACCGGATGCAGTCCGCCGGTGGCGAGTCCCGCCGCGGAAACCGCCGCGTGCTGCTCGGCGATCCCGACGTCCCAGACCCGGTCGGGGAACGCCTCGGCGAACTTCGTCAGTCCGACGGGGTGCAGCATCGCGGCGGTGATGGCCACGACATCCGGCCGCTGCGCGCCGATCGCGGCGATCTCGTCCCCGAACACCGAGGTCCAGGTGGGCTCTGCGGACGGGACGAGCGGTGCGCAGGTCAGCGGGTCCATCGCGCCCACGGTGTGGAAGCGGTCGGCCTCGTCCCTCAGCGCGGGCGGGTAGCCGCGGCCCTTCTCGGTGAGACAGTGCACCAGCACCGGGCCGTGGAAGCGTTTCGCCCGCTGCAGGGCGGATTCGACGGCCGCGATGTCATGACCGTCTATCGGCCCGAGGTACTTGAGCCCGAGGTCCTCGAACATGCCCTGCGGGGCGAAGGCGTCCTTGAACCCCTTCTTCGCGCCGTGCAGCGACTCGTACAACGGCTGTCCGATGACGGGCGTCTGCTGGAGCAAGCCCTTGCCCCACGACAGGAAGCGCTCGTATCCGTCGGTGGTACGGAGGGTGGCGAGGTGGTTGGCGAGACCGCCGATCGTGGGGCCGTAGGAGCGCTCGTTGTCGTTGACCACGATGATCAGCGGCCGGTCCCTCGCGGCCGCGATGTTGTTGAGCGCCTCCCAGGCCATACCGCCGGTGAGGGCCCCGTCACCGATGACGGCCACGACATGGTCGCTCCGCCCCAGCACCTCATGGGCCTTGGCGATGCCGTCGGCCCAGCCCAGGACCGTCGAGGCATGCGAGTTCTCGATGACATCGTGCTCGGACTCCTCGCGGGAGGGGTACCCGGACAGGCCCCCCTTGCCGCGCAGCTTGGAGAAGTCCTGCCGCCCGGTGAGCAGTTTGTGCACATAGCTCTGGTGCCCGGTGTCCCACAGGATGCGGTCCACGGGCGAGTCGAAGGCCCGGTGCAGAGCGATGGAGAGCTCCACCACCCCCAGGTTGGGCCCCAGATGACCTCCGGTCCTCGCCACCGCCCGGACGAGGAACTGTCTGATGTCCTCGGCGAGTTCGTCGAGTTGTGCTTCGCTCAGCGCCTTGAGATCGTGCGGCCCCCGGATGTTCCCCAGAATCGTCACGCTCGGGCCCCTCTCTGGTTCTGTTTCAGCTCACGGTTACGGCGGGAACCCCCGAGGGTGTTCCCGCGTCGTCCATGCCCTCGGCGATCTTCAGGGCTTCTTCGATCAGCGTCTCGACGATCTTGGACTCGGGCACGGTCTTGATGACCTCGCCCTTGACGAAGATCTGTCCCTTGCCGTTCCCGGAAGCGACACCCAGGTCCGCCTCACGGGCCTCACC
>NZ_JBEOVN010000252.1:0-9154 GCF_040295565.1 Streptomyces sp. NPDC002785
ACGTCACACTCTTCCCCTACCCCACGCTCTTCCGATCCCCCGCCGTTGCGGCGGCCGCGGTCGTCGGGCTGCCCGACGACCGCTGGATCGAGGCTGTCACCGCCGTGGTCGTCCTGCACGGCGAAGCGACACAGGCCGAACTCATCGACCACGCCCGCGAGCGGCTCGCCCATTTCAAGGCCCCGAAGAAGGTCCTCTTCGTGGAGGAACTGCCGCGCAATGCGAGCGGCAAGATCCTCAAGCGGGAGCTGCGCGACCGGTTTGCGTAGGGGGACTTGGTGAGTGTTCCGGGGGCGTCCGGGGCTGCGGCTTTCGGAAGTGTCGTTGGGGCGGCGTCCGGCGCCCCGGCTTCGGATCGTGCCGGGCCCGGTCCGAAAGCAAGCGGCGACGTGGTGACCGGTCCGCCGACGCGGCGGTCCGGCTTCCGGCAAGCACACGACGGCAGCGAACGGCCGTGCGAGCCCGGCAAGTTCCGCATGAGGAGGTCTGACGACCTCCCCCACGATAGGGAGCGGGCACCCGACGCCCACTCGATCTGCGCGGTACCGGGGACTCCGCAGTGCCGGACGACCCGTCGACGTACCGCTGCGACCGGCTGGTCGCCGACGTCGAGGCGCTGCGCGAACACCTCGGCCATGAACGGATCGATCTGCTGGCCCACTCCGCGTCCGGCAACCTGGCCGCGCTCTACGCCGCGCGGCACCCACAGCGGCTGCGCACGCTCACGCTCATCACACCCGGCGCCGAGGCCGTCGGTATCGAGGCCACCGACCAGGACTGGCGCGATGCCGGTGAACTGCACCGCGACGAGCCGTGGTATGCGGCAGGACGGGTCGCGCTGGAGGAGATTCTGGCCGGACGCGAGACGGGTGAAGCCCGTTTTGCTGCCGCGCCCTTCGGCTACGGGCGGTGGGACGCCGCCGCCCGCGCACACGCCGCAGCCGCACCGGGACAGACCAACTCCGAGGCGGGGAAGGTCTATTACCAGGACGGCGTCTTCGAACCGGCCGTCACCGCCGCCGCGCTGACAGCGGTGACCGCACCGGTTCTCGTTCTTGCGGGGGAGTACGACGGAGGGCCGACCCCCGACCGTGCCGCCGAACTGGCCGCACTCTTCCCGAATGCCGAGTTCGCCGTGCAGCGTGGGGGCGGGCACTTCCCGTGGCTGGACGATCCGGGCGCCTTCGTCCGTACGGTCAACGCCTTCCTCGACCCGGAAGTGCTCAGCGTGCAGGCCGGTGGCACACGGCTCGCCTACCGGGTGTGGGGGGATCCGTCGGCGCCGCCCGTCGTGCTCGTCCACGGTCGCTGCGGCGACAGCAGGACCTGGACCGAGATCGCCGAACGCCTTGCCACCGAACACCGGGTGTACGCGTTCGACTTCCGCGGGCACGGTCTCAGCGACTGGCCCGGCCGCTACTCCTTCGAGCTGTTCCGGGACGATCTTCATGCCTTCCTGGAGGCCCGCAACCTGGCGGGCGCCACCGTGGTCGGACACTCCATGGGCGCCGCTGCCGCCTGTCTGCTCGCCGAACAGGAACCCGGACTGATCGGCCGGCTCGTCCTGGAGGAGGTTCCGCCGCCCTTCCCGCTCGACCCGCCGCGCGGCCCCGTCGAACGCCCCGATGAGGAGCTGGACTTCGACTGGCCCGTGGTGCCGTCGACCAACTCCCAGCTGAACGAACCGGACCCGGCCTGGCGGGAACGCCTCGGCGAGATCACCGCCCCTACCCTCGTCATCGGCGGCGGCCCCGCCAGTCAGATTGCCCAGGACAGGCTGGTCTGGATGGCGGGGCGGATACCCGGTGGCCGCTTCGTCACCCTTGAGGCCGGACACCTCGTCCACACCGAGCGACCGGACGAATTCCTCGCGGAGCTGAGGTCGTTCGGTCTGGCCTGAACATTCCCCGGACGCCCCGCCGGCCGGGTCAGGGCCGGTGCAGCAGGGACGTCAGGACCTCGTGGAGGGTGGCCTCGGCGTCGGCCACGGAACCCGTCGACCGCCAGGCCACGAAGCCGTCGGGACGCACCAGCACGGCGCCTTCGGGCGTCGTGCCGTGGATCTCGGCCCAGTCGGCCCCGTTCTCCGGCTCCAGATCGGCGCCCGGGCCGATGCCGTACACCTGGAGTCGTACCGAAAGCCGGTCGGCGACCCGCGCCGCTGCCCGCTGCCACGCCACGTCGTTACCATCGGTGAGCAGCACGAGGGTGTGCTCGTACAGATCCAGAGTGGACTTGCGATCACCGGCCTGACGGACCCACAGATGCGGTGCACGACTGCCTGGTTGACCATTCAGCTGCATTCCCTGCGGCACGACCGGCTGCTGAGGGTCGGCACCCAGCACGGCGCCGCGGACATAGCGGTAGCCCAGTGCCACGGTGAGCATGCCGCCCTGCTTCCCGCCGCCCACGCCCGGCGCTGCCGCGTATCCCGGGTGGCTGTGCTCGCTGGAGCGCGCCGAGGCCCGCGCGCTCGTCGCCTGGGCCACCGGCAGTCGCTCCGCCTCGTAGGTGTCCAGCAGGCCAGGGCCCGCCTCGCCCTTCAGTACGGTGGCGAGCTTCCAGGCCAGGTTGTGCGCGTCCTGAATGCCGGTGTTGGAGCCGAACGCCCCGGTGGGGGACATCTCATGGGCCGAGTCCCCGGCGAGGAAGACCCTGCCGGACGCGTACCGTTTTGCGACCCGCTCCGCGGCGTGCCATGGGGCCTTGCCGGTGATCTCGATGTCGATGTCCGGAGCGCCGACCGCCGTACGGATGTGCTCGGCACACCGCTCATCGGTGAAGTCCTCCAGGGTTTCGCCCAGTTGGGGCTGCCACGGAGCGTGGAACACCCACTCCTTCTTGTTGTCCACCGGCAACAGAGCCCCGTCCGCTGCTGGGTTGGTCAGATAGCAGACGATGAAGCGCCGGTCGCCCACTACATCGGCGAGCTGCCGGGAGCGGAAGGTGATGCTCACGTTGTGGAAGAGATCGCCGGGCCCGGTCCGGTCGATGCGCAGCTGCTCGCGGATGGGGCTGCGCGGCCCGTCGGCCGCGATGAGGTAGTCCGCGCGCACACTGATGTGCTCTCCGGTCTCCCGGTTCTTGAGTGCCGCGTCCACCCCCGACCCGTCCTGGTCGAAGTTCTGCATTTCGGTGGAGAACCGCAAGTCACCGCCCTGCTCGCGGGCCAGTTTCACCAGCACGGGTTCCAGATCGTTCTGGCTGCACAGGCACCAGCCGGTCGGGCTGAAACGGGCGAGTCCGCCACCCGGGTCGATCTCCTTGAACAGCCACTCCTGGTCGTCCCCGGTGAGCGAGCCGGCTTGCAGAATGCCGTGGTTGTGGGCGAGGACCGAGGCCGCCTCCCGGATGCCCGGCTCGGCACCGGCCGTGCGGAACACCTCCATCGTGCGCACGTTGTTGCCGCGTCCGCGAGGATGTGTCGAGGTAGCTCGGTGCTTCTCGACCAGCAGATGCTCGATGCCGAGCCGGCCGAGGAAAAGTGAGGCGGACAGGCCCACCAGGGAGCCGCCCACGATGAGGACCGGTACGCGAATGTCGACGTTCTCGTTCATCAGTTGCTCCAGCTCGGACGCCGTTCGGATGCATTGTTCAATGCCCTTGTCGGAGCGGTTCGGACGGCCGCTCACCTGAACGGTTCATAAATCTCGCGCCACCCGGACCAGCGTTTCACGATCGGTCACGGAGACGATGCCCGCAGTCATGGGGGCGGACCGATCACATCCGCCGGGAGAGTCCCCGCTCCGAATCCACTCGCCAACCGACGGTTGACGGCATGCCATCCGGCCTGACCACGACACCGTCTCGAAGGAGATCGAAAGATGACCGCCACCCTCTCGGAACGGATCTCCCAGTCCGCCTTCGACGGTTCCAGGCTCCGTGTCGTTCTGCTGCTGGACCTGTACGACGGGGCCCAGAAGCAGTTCCTGGAGGCGTATGAGCACCTGCGCAATCAGGTGGCATCCGTCCCCGGACACATCAGCGACCAGCTGTGCCAATCCATCGAGAACCCCTCCCAGTGGCTGATCACCAGCGAATGGGAGAGCGCACCGCCGTTCCTCGCCTGGGTGAACAGCGAGGAGCACGTGGCGACCGTTCAGCCGCTGCACGGCTGCGTACGCGACACCCGTTCGCTGCGCTTCAGCGTCCTGCGGGAGACCGGCAAGGCATTCGAGCTGGCGTCCGAGGCGGCCAAGGGCCGACTGCAGGCGTCACCCCGGCTGGGCGACGGAGTGGTGCGCCACGCGCTCACCTTCACGGTCAAGCCAGGCACAGAGGACATCGTGGCGAAGATCCTGGCCGATTACGAGTCCCCGAACGCTCGTGTCGACGATGACACCCGACTGCGCCGCACTTCGCTGTTCATGCACGGAAACCGCGTCGTGCGGGCAGTCGAGGTCGAGGGCGACCTCCTCGCGGCCCTGCGGCACATCGCCCGGCAGCCCGAGGTCAGGGCCGTCGAAGAGGCCATCAATCCGTATCTGGAGCAGGACCGGGACCTCAGCGACCCGGCCTCCGCCCGGATGTTCTTCACCCGAGCGGCGCTCCCGACCGTCCACCACGTGACCGCGGGCCGGCACAAGGCCGAGGACATCCGCCGGCACGCGCTCTTCTACGAGGCCAAGGAGGGCTGCGGCATGGCACTCGCCCGGCTGCTCGCCGGTCACGACGAGGAGGCGGCCGACGACCCGGCGAGCATCATCGACAGCAGCACCATCTTCCAACGCGACGACGTCGTCGTCCGCCTCCTCGAAGCGGTCGGACCGATCGACGTGCAGCCGGCCCAGGCGGTCGGCATCGACGGCCCCGGCAAGGTGGCCAGGCTCGGACGCCTCCTTGACGGCGGCGCGAACGCCGTGCCCACGACCGAGCAGGGGATCTCGCACTTCCTGACGGAGTCCGAGATGACCCTGATCACAGATCGGCGGGCCACGGAGTCCTGAACCGCGCCTCCGCACCCTGGGGGGTTCTCGCTCAACCCGTCAACACAACGCGCAATGCGCCAGGAGGAAAGCAGTCATGACCATGCACCGGCCACGCATCGTGGACCTCAGCGAGACGCAGCCCAACCGCAGGCGCGGAGGCGACCTTCGCGCCATGCTCACGCCGACTGCGGTGGGAGCCACCAGCGGATTCATGGGGCTGGCCATCGTTCAGCCCGGCGACCGCATCGGCGAGCATTACCACCCGTACTCCGAGGAGTTCGTGTACGTCGTGAGCGGTCTCCTGGAGGTGGATCTGGACGGTGAACCGCACCGGATGCGGCCCGACCAGGGCTTGCTGATCCCTCCCCACGTACGCCACCGATTCCGAAACGTGGGCGACGTCGAGGCACGCATGGTTTTCCACCTCGGCCCCCTCGCCCCGCGCCCGGAACTCGGCCACGTCGACACCGAGCACACAGAGTCCGCCGAGCGCGTCGCGCCGCCGGAACGAACGGAGGCCGCCTCATGACCCGCCGCGTGGGGGTCACCGGTGTCGGCGTCGTGGCCCCCGGCGGCATCGGCGCACCGGCCTTCTGGGACCTCCTCGCGAACGGACGCACCGCGACCCGGGGCATCACGCTCTTCGACCCGGCCGGCTTCCGCTCCCGTATCGCCGCCGAGTGCGACTTCGACCCGGCGGCGCACGGACTGGACGCGGACCAGGTCGCCAGGTCGGACCGGTACGTCCAGTTCGCGATGGTTGCCGCCAGGGAGGCCCTCGGCGACGCGGGGCTCGATCCGGAGAAGGTGGACCCCTGGCGGATGGGTGTGTCGCTGGGCACCGCTGTCGGCGGCACCACCCGACTGGAGCACGACTACGTCGCCGTCAGTGGCAGCGGCGCCCGCTGGGATGTCGACCACCGGCCGGCCGGTCCACATCTGGAGCGGGCCTTCTCACCCAGCTCCCTCGCCTCGGCGGTGGCCGAACAGGTCGGCGCACATGGCCCGGTGCAGACCGTCTCCACTGGCTGCACCTCCGGTCTCGACGCGATCGGGTACGCCTTTCACTCCATCGAGGAGGGCCGAGTCGACGTCTGCATCGCCGGGGCGTCCGACTCACCGATCACCCCGATCACGGTGGCGTGCTTCGACGCGATCAAGGCCACCTCGGCGAACAACGACGACCCCGAGCATGCCTCCCGGCCGTTCGACTCCCGCCGCGACGGCTTCGTCATGGGAGAGGGCGGAGCGGTGCTCGTGCTGGAGGAGCTGGAGCACGCCCGGGCCCGCGGCGCGACCGTCTACTGCGAGATCGCGGGCTACGCCACCTTCGGCAACGCCTACCACATGACCGGGCTGACCCCCGAAGGGCTGGAGATGGCCGAGGCGATCAACCGGGCCCTCGACCACGCCCGCATGGACGGCTCGCAGATCGACTACGTCAACGCGCACGGCTCGGGCACCAAGCAGAACGACAGGCACGAGACGGCCGCCGTGAAGCGGGCACTGGGCACGCACGCCTACGACGTACCGATGAGCTCGATCAAGTCCATGATCGGCCATTCGCTGGGGGCGATCGGGGCCATAGAGATTGCCGCGTGCGTACTCGCCCTGGTCCACCAGACGGTGCCGCCGACGGCGAACTACGAGAGCCCGGATCCGGAGTGCGACCTCGACTACGTGCCGCGCACCGCACGTCCCCTGAAGCTGCGCAGCGTCCTCTCGGTGGGCAGCGGGTTCGGCGGCTTCCAGTCCGCGGTGGCCCTGACGAGAACAGGAGGGAGGACACCATGAGAACCCGTAAAGCGCGCCGCACCGTCGTCACCGGTATCGGTGTCGTCGCCCCCAACGGCACCAACACCGAGGCCTTCTGGAAGAGGACGCACGAAGGAATGAGCGTCCTCGACCGGGTGACCCGTGAGGGGTGCGAGCAGCTTCCCCTGCGGGTCGCGGGCGAGGTGCGGGGCTTTGAGGCGTCCGAGCTGATCGAGGAGCGCTTCATCGTCCAGACCGACCGGTTCACGCACTTCGCCATGGCCGCAGCGGACATTGCGCTGGACGACGCCCGGCTGGGCCGCGCCGACTATGAGAACTCACCGTTCGACGTCGGCGTGGTGACCGCTGCCGGGTCCGGGGGCGGCGAGTTCGGCCAGCGTGAACTCCAACGGCTGTGGGGACAGGGATCCACCTACGTGGGTCCATACCAGTCCATCGCCTGGTTCTACGCCGCCAGCACCGGCCAGATCTCGATCCGCGGCGGCTTCAAGGGTCCGTGCGCGGTCGTGGCCAGCGACGAGGCGGGCGGTCTGGACGCGCTGGCGCATGCCGCCCGTTCGATCCGCCGCGGTACCGAAGCGGTGGTGGTCGGTGCGGCCGAGGCACCGCTGGCGCCCTACTCGGTCGTCTGCCAGCTCGGGTACGAGGACCTGAGCACCAGTGACGACCCCGCCCGCGCCTACCGGCCGTTCACCTCCGACGCCTGCGGGTTCGTGCCGGCCGAGGGCGGCGCCATGCTGGTGATCGAGGAGGAGCAGTCGGCCCGTCGGCGCGGGGCCCGCGTCCGGGCCGAAGTCGCCGGGCACGCTGCCACGTTCACCGGAGCGTCCCGGTGGGAGGAGTCCCGGGAGGGTCTCGCCCAGGCGATCATCGGCGCCCTGCGGGAGGCCGACTGCGCGCCGGACGAGATCGACGTCGTCTTCGCGGACGCACTCGGCGTACCGGCGGCCGACCGCGCCGAGGCGCTCGCGATCGCGGACGCACTCGGCGCGCACGGCCGACGGGTACCGGTGACGGCGCCCAAGACCGGCATCGGGCGCGCCTACTGCGGTGCGCCGGTACTGGATGCGGCCGCCGCCGTGCTCTCCATGGAGAACGCGCTGATACCGCCCACCCCGAATGTCTACGACGTGTGCCACGACCTCGATGTGGTCACCGGCCAGGCGCGCCCCGCGGAACTGCGGACGGCGCTGGTGCTCAGCCGCGGGCTCATGGGCTCGAACGCGGCGATGGTGCTGCGGCGCCCCACCGACATCCAAGTGTGAGTAAGGAGAAGTCCACATGACCGATCGACTGACCTACACGGAACTCGCCGCCCTGATGAAGAAGGGCGCCGGACTCACCGTCGACCCGCGGGACATGGAGAAGCGCCCCGGGTCCGCCTTCGACGAGTTCGGCCTCGACTCGCTCGGCCTCCTCGGCATCGTGGGCGTGCTGGAGAACCGGCACGGCAGGGCGCTGCCGGCCGATGCCGACCGCTGCAAGACCCCCCAGGAGTTCCTCGACCTCGTCAACAACACCCTCATGACTGGAGCCTGAAGTGCCCGGATACACCGAGAACGAGATCACCATCGCCGCCCCCCTGGACCTCGTCTGGGACGTGACGAATGATCTGGAGAACTGGCCGCGGCTGTTCAGCGAGTACGCCGCGGTCGAAGTCATCGAACGGGACGGCGACAGCACGACGTTCCGCCTGACCATGCACCCCGACGAGAACGACAAGGTCTGGAGCTGGGTCTCCGAGCGGACCGTCGACCGCGCCGGACGCACGGTCCGCGCCCGCCGTGTCGAGCCGGGCCCGTTCCAGCACATGAACATCCGGTGGGAGTACTCGGAGGTCCCCGGCGGTACGAAGATGCGCTGGGCCCAGGACTTCGCGATGCGGCCCGACGCACCCGTCGACGACGCGTGGATGACCGACAACATCAACCGCAACTCCAAGGTCCAGATGGAGCTCATCCGCGACAAAATCGAACAGCGCGCCCGGGAGCGTCGTACCGCGTCGGTCACCGCCGGCTGACCCGCAGTCCGCCCCCCACGACTCGCCACCCGGCCACCCGGCCGGGTGGCCGGGCCGGGAAACAGAAAGGCATCCCACGATGCACCACGCTCTGATCGTCGCCAAGATGGCGCCGGGTTCGGCGCCGGACATCGCCGAGCTGTTCGCAGCCTCCGACAGCAGCGAACTGCCGCACCTCGTCGGTGTCACCAGGCGCAAGCTCTTCCAGTTCGGCGACGTCTATCTGCACCTGATCGAATCGGACCGCCCGCCGGGCCCCGAGATCGCCAAGGTGACGGAACACCCGGCGTTCAAGGACATCAGTGACAAGCTCACCGCCTATGTGAGCCCGTACGACCCGCAGACCTGGCGCAGCCCCAAGGACGCCATGGCCCACGAGTTCTACCGGTGGGAGCGCGGCAGCAACGCCTGAGGACGAGAAATCGCCCCG
>NZ_JBEOVN010000253.1:0-9145 GCF_040295565.1 Streptomyces sp. NPDC002785
GGCCGCGACATCGACCACCGCACCCACAGGACCACCGTCCACATCGAGATCAGCACGTTGCCAAGCCCGTCAGATGGCTAACCGAACGGCATTGCCCCTAGGCCCGCACCGCGCTGAGCGCTGCGACCAGGGCCTGCGGCTCGCGGGTCGACAGATAGACGTACGGAGTCGGGTCCTGCGGGTCGGTGACCTCCACCCGGACCGCCGTCGGGATGTAGCTGCGCAGCAGCATGAACGCGCGGGTGTCCGCCTTGTACGAGCGCCAGGCGCGTGCCTCCTCGGCGTCCAGCACCTCGGCCTCGCCGAGCGCCGTCACCGGAATCCGTGCCTCGCCGGCCACCAGGGTGCCCGCGACCACCCGGATCCTGGCGGAACCGTACGAGCTCACCGCGACCGCCGAAAGGGCCGTGCCGCCCACCAGGCCGGCCAGCAGGGGCAGGGTGCCGAGCGGCAGCAGCATCAGGGCACAGGCGATGCCGATCAGGAAGGCGATGAGCCACCACGAACGGGGCGCGGTCAGTCGTTCGTCGAAAGGCGGGGTGGAAGGCTGCATGAACCCAAGCTTGGCACGGTGCGACCTGCGGGTGGCCGCGCGGGTAAGGTCTGCGCCTGTGAGTGGAACATCTGCGGCTCTGAAGCCCCCGGCCGACGCGGTGAAACCGGTCCGGCACCCCGAAGCCCCGGCCCCTGGCGAACTCCTCGGCGCGCACTACGAACACTGTTTCGGGTGCGGCGGCGGACAGCCGCACGGGCTGCACCTCCAGGCGCGGGCCGACGAGGGTGTCAGAGTCACTGCCGAGTTCACCGTGAAGGCCGCCCACCAGGGCGCCCCGGGCCTGGCCCACGGTGGCGTTCTGGCCACCGCGCTGGACGAGACGCTCGGCTCGCTGAACTGGCTGCTGCGGGTGATCGCGGTGACCGGGCGGCTGGAGACCGACTTCGTGCGTCCGGTGCCGGTGGATACCGTGCTGCACCTCGACGCCGAGATCACCGCGGTGCACGGCCGGAAGATCTACTCCCGGGCGACCGGCCGGATCGGCGGCCCGGACGGACCCGTGGCGGTCCGTGCCGAGGCCCTCTTCATCGAGGTCAAGGTCGACCACTTCATCGAGAACGGCCGCCCGGCCGAGATCCAGGCAGCGATGGCCGACCCGGACCAGACCAAGCGCGTCCGTGCGTTCGAGGTGAACCCCTGATGCGTCATCCCGTAGACGTACTTGTCCGCCGTGTCGACCCGGACGTGCCGATTCCGGCCTACGGACACCCGGGCGACGCCGGGGTCGATCTGGTGACCACCGAGGCCGCCGAACTCGCCCCGGGCGAGCGGGCTGTGCTGCCCACCGGGGTGTCGATCGCGCTGCCCGACGGATACGCCGCGTTCGTGCACCCGCGGTCCGGCCTCGCCGCGCGCTGTGGAGTCGCTCTTGTGAATGCCCCGGGGACGGTTGATGCCGGGTACCGTGGAGAGATCAAGGTGATCGTCATCAATCTCGACCCGCGCGAGCCCGTGCGGTTCGAGCGGTTCGACCGGATTGCCCAACTGGTCGTCCAGCAGGTCGAGAAGGTGCGCTTCCACGAGGTGGCGGAGCTACCCGGCTCGGCCCGCGGCGAGGGAGGGTTCGGATCCACCGGAGGGCATGCTTCCGGTGATGTTGATGGCGTCAGGGGCGGGATTACCCAGGGCGGGAACAGCTACGCTTCGGTCGTACCCGACCGGGAAGGACAGTGACGTGTTCGGACGTCGCAAGAAGAGTGGTTCCGCCGAGGACGCGGCGGACGAAGCGCGCGAGGCCGAGCAGGTCGTCGACGAGCTCGATGACGCCGATGGAGCCGACAGCGGCTCGCGTCGGGTGAATCTCCCGCCGGCGCCGCGGCCGGACGGACCGTGGGACATCACCGAGGTCTCCCAGCCCGGCGAAGGCCGCGTCGACCTGGGCGGCGTTTTCGTGCCCGGCGTCGAGGGCATGGAGCTGCGCGTCGAGGTGGCCGGTGACGCGATCGTCGCCGCGACCGTCGTGCTGCGCGACAGCGCCATCCAGCTGCAGGCCTTCGCCGCCCCCAAGAAGGAGGGCATCTGGGGCGAGGTCCGCGAGGAGATCGCCTCCGGCATCACCCAGCAGGGCGGGATCATCGACGAGGTCGAGGGCCCGCTGGGCTGGGAGCTGCGTGCCCAGGTCCCCGTACAGCTCCCGGACGGCGCGAACGGCGTACAGCTGGTGCGCTTCGTCGGCGTCGACGGGCCGCGCTGGTTCCTGCGCGGAGTGATCTCCGGCCAGGGCGCTGTGCAGCCGGAGGCCGCGGGGCTCCTGGAGACGATCTTCCGGGACACCGTGGTCGTCCGTGGCGAGGGCCCGATGGCGCCGCGCGACCCGATCGTCCTCAAGCTCCCCAACGACGCCCAGATGGTGCCCGAGGGCGTCCAGCAGGACAACCAGGAGGGCTCGAAGTTCTCCGGTGGCATGGGTCAGCTCCAGCGCGGACCCGAGATCACCGAGGTGCGCTGAACAGATACGGGCAGCCGCCCGGCACAGCTGAAGGCCGGTGGGCCGTACCCCCTTTTCCAGGGGGTACGGCCCACCGGCTTTTTTCTGCACCCGGGGCGGGCTCCAGGCGCACGACAGGAGCGCATATGGGGCGCGTATGGGGCACGTATGTGCGCCGTCAAGGGCTCGCTCCATCCCGTAAGGAAGCCATCAACGCAGGCCGGGACGGCTGTGACGCGAGGTTTGCTCAAGAGGTCAGAGATTCCGTACCTCATCTAGGAGCACACGATGGCCGATGTGGCCTTCGTCGTCACCACGATCGCGGTATTCGCGTTGGTGGCTCTCATCGCCAAGGGGGTGGCGAAGCTGTGACTGCCGAGAACATTGTCGGTCTGGTCGTGGCCGTTGCCCTGTTGGGCTATCTCGTCCTCGCCCTTCTGTACCCGGAGAGGTTCTGAGCCCGATATGAGCCCCGTCCTCGCTGGTGTGCTCCAGGTTCTCGCGCTCGTTGTGGCGCTGGGGCTGGCGTACCGTCCGCTCGGCGACCACATGGCCGGCGTCTACTCCTCGACGAAGCACCTCCGGGTCGAGAAGTGGATGTACAAGGCCATCGGCGCCGATCCGAACACGCAGATGCGCTGGCCCGCGTATCTGCGTGGGGTGCTCGCCTTCTCCGCGGTGAGCGTCCTCTTCCTGTATCTGCTGCAGCGGCTCCAGGGCAGTCTGCCCGGCTCGCTCGGCTTCGCCTCGATCGATCCCGACCAGGCGTTCAACACGGCGGCGTCGTTCGTCGCGAACACCAACTGGCAGTCGTACTACGGCGAGCAGGCCATGGGCCATGTCGTCCAGACCGGTGGCCTCGCGGTGCAGAACTTCGTCTCGGCATCGGTTGGTATCGCGGTCGCCGTGGCGCTGGTACGCGGCTTCGCCCGCTCCCGCACGGGTGAGCTGGGCAACTTCTGGTCCGACCTGGTGCGAGGCACCGTACGGATCCTGCTGCCGATCGCCGTGATCGGCGCGCTGGTGCTGGTTGCCTGCGGCGCCATCCAGAACTTCTCCGGCATCCATGAGGTCGGGCAGTTCATGGGCGGCTCGCAGCAGTGGAACGGTGGCGCGGTGGCCTCGCAGGAGGTCATCAAGGAACTGGGCACGAATGGCGGCGGCTACTTCAACGCCAATGCGGCCCACCCGTTCGAGAACCCCAACGGGCTGTCGAACCTGTTCGAGATCTTCCTGATCCTGGTGATTCCGTTCGCGCTGACCCGCACGTTCGGCCGGATGGTCGGTTCGCTGAAGCAGGGTTACGCGATCCTGGCGACGATGGGTGTCATCTGGCTGAGCTTCACCGCGCTGATGATGTGGACGGAGTTCGCCCACCACGGGCCGGCGTTCGACATCGCGGGCGGGGCGATGGAGGGCAAGGAGACCCGGTTCGGGATCGGCGGTTCGTCGATCTTCGCGGTGGCCACGACGCTGACGTCGACCGGTGCGGTGAACTCCTTCCACTCCTCGTACACGGGATTCGGCGGCGGGATCACGATGCTGGGCATGCAACTCGGCGAGATCGCGCCCGGTGGTGTCGGCTCCGGCCTCTACGGCATGCTGATCATGGCGATCATCGCGGTGTTCATCGCGGGTCTCATGGTCGGCCGTACCCCGGAGTATCTGGGGAAGAAGATCGGCACCCGTGAGATCAAGCTCGCGGCCTGCTACATCCTGATCACCCCGACGCTGGTGCTGTGCTTCACCGCCGTGGCGATGGCCCTGCCCACCCCGCCCCACTCGATGACCAACACCGGCGCGCACGGATTCTCCGAGATTCTGTACGCGTACACCTCGGGTGCGAACAACAACGGTTCGGCGTTCGCCGGACTGAACGCGGACACGCAGTGGTTCAACACGACGATCGGTCTCGCGATGCTGCTCGGCCGGTTCCTGCCGATGGTGTTCGTCCTGGCGCTGGCCGGCTCGCTCGCCGAGCAGAACCCCGTACCGGACAGCGCCGGCACGCTGCGCACATACAAGCCGCTTTTCAGTGGGCTGCTGGTCGGCACGATCCTGATCATCACCGGGCTCACCTACTTCCCGGCCCTGGCGCTGGGGCCGCTGGCCGAAGGGCTGGCGTCATGACCACTCGTACGAAGCAAGAGGACTCGATGTCCACTGTCACGCCCACCCGGGCACCGCACCAGGACGCGCCCACGGATCACCGGAGCGAAGGACGTGTCGGCGGGGGCCTGTTCGACCCTGAGCAGCTGCTCAAGTCCTTCCCGGACGCCGTTCGCAAGCTCGATCCCCGGGTGATGGTCAAGTCGCCTGTGATGTTCGTGGTGCTGATCGGTTCGGTGTTCACGACCGTGCTGGCATGTCTGAACCCGGGCGACTGGTTCGGCTGGGCGATCGCGGTCTGGCTCTGGCTGACCACGATCTTCGCGAACCTGGCGGAGGCGGTCGCCGAGGGGCGCGGCAAGGCGCAGGCCGACACGCTGCGCAAGGCCAAGACCGACACCGTCGCCCGGCGGCTCATCGGCAGGAACGAGGAGCGGGTGCCGGGAACCGAGCTGCGCATCGGTGATCTGGTGGTCTGCGAGGCCGGTGACATCATTCCCGGTGACGGGGATGTCGTCGAGGGTGTCGCGAGTGTGGACGAGTCCGCGATCACGGGCGAGTCGGCGCCGGTCATCCGGGAGTCGGGCGGTGACCGCAGTGCTGTCACCGGGGGTACGAAGGTGCTCTCCGACCGGGTCGTCATCAAGATCACCACGAAGCCGGGGGAGACGTTCATCGACCGGATGATCGCCCTGGTCGAGGGCGCCGCCCGGCAGAAGACACCCAACGAGATCGCGCTGAACATCCTCCTCGCGTCCCTTACCATCGTCTTCCTCCTCGCCGTCGTCACCCTGCAGCCCTTCGCCATCTACGCAGGCCAGAAGCAGTCGGTGATCGTGCTGACCGCCCTGCTGGTCTGTCTGATCCCGACGACCATCGGCGCACTGCTCTCCGCGATCGGCATCGCCGGTATGGACCGACTGGTGCAGCGCAACGTCCTTGCCATGTCGGGCCGGGCCGTCGAGGCCGCGGGGGACGTCTCGACCCTGCTGCTCGACAAGACGGGCACGATCACGCTGGGCAACCGGCAGGCCGCCGAGTTCGTGCCGGTCAAGGGCACGACCGAGGCCGAGCTGGCGGACGCCGCTCAGCTGTCCTCGCTGGCCGACGAGACCCCTGAGGGCCGTTCGATCGTCGTGCTCGCCAAGGAGAAGTACGGGCTGCGCGAGCGCCACCAGGGCGAGCTGCGGCACGCCGAGTGGGTCGCGTTCACCGCCCAGACCCGCATGTCGGGTGTGGACGTCGACGGACGCAAGGTCCGCAAGGGCGCGAGTGGTTCGGTCGTGGCCTGGGTCAAGGAGCGCGGCGGCAGCGTCTCGCAGGACGCGCAGGCACTCACCGACCGGATCTCCCAGGCCGGCGGCACACCGCTGCTGGTCGCCCTGGAGGACGAGCACGGCGCCCGTGTGCTGGGTGTCATCCATCTCAAGGACGTCGTCAAGGAGGGCATGAGGGAGCGGTTCGACGAGCTGCGCCGGATGGGCATCCGGACCGTCATGATCACCGGCGACAACCCGCTGACCGCGAAGGCCATCGCCGAGGAAGCCGGCGTGGACGACTTCCTGGCCGAGGCCACGCCCGAGGACAAGATGGCCCTCATCAAGCGGGAGCAGGCCGGCGGCAAGCTCGTCGCGATGACGGGTGACGGTACGAACGACGCACCGGCGCTGGCTCAGGCGGATGTCGGTGTGGCGATGAACACCGGTACCTCGGCCGCGAAGGAGGCCGGGAACATGGTGGACCTGGACTCCAACCCGACCAAGCTGATCGAGATCGTCGAGATCGGCAAACAGCTCCTCATCACGCGTGGTGCACTGACGACGTTCTCGATAGCCAACGACGTCGCGAAGTATTTCGCGATCATCCCGGCGATGTTCGCGGTGGTCTACCCGGGCCTGGACAAGCTGAACATCATGCAGCTGTCCTCGCCCGAGTCCGCGATCCTGTCGGCGGTCGTGTTCAACGCGCTGATCATCCTCGCGCTGGTGCCGCTCGCCCTGAAGGGTGTGCGCTACCGGCCCAGCAGCGCCGACTCGATGCTCCGGCGCAACCTCGGGGTCTACGGACTGGGCGGTCTGGTCGCCCCGTTCATCGGCATCAAGATCATCGACCTGATCATCTCCCTCATCCCCGGAATCGGCTGACCTGCCATGAACAACTCCGTAGGAAACACCACCCGGCTGCTCTGGGCCGGACTGCGCGCCCTGCTCGTCCTCACCGTGGTGTGCGGCGTGCTCTACCCGCTGGCCGTCACCGGTGTCGCCCAGGGCATCTTCCCCGACAAGGCCAACGGCTCCGAGATCACCGCGAACGGCAAGGTCGTCGGCTCCGAACTCATCGGCCAGCGCTACGACCTGCCGCTGAAGAAGGGACAGGAAACCTCGGCTCCGGACCTCAAGTGGTTCCAGCCGCGCCCGTCCAACGGCCTGGGCAACAACAGCGTCAACACCCAGTACAAACTGATCCTCTCCGGCGCGACCAACCGCTCCGGCGACAACAAGGAACTCATCGACTGGGTCACCGCCGCCAAGGCCGCCGTCATCAAGGACAACTCCGTCCCCGGCCACCCCGTGAGTCCCGCAGACGTGCCGGCCGACGCCGTCACCTCCTCGGGCTCCGGCCTCGACCCCGCCATCTCCCCTGCGTACGCACAACTCCAGGTACGCCGCGTCGCCGAGCGCAACCACCTCGGCGTCGCCCAGGTCGAGAAGCTCGTCGACCAGCACACCGACGGCCGGATCCTCGGCTTCGTGGGAGAGCCGAGGGTCAACGTCCTCCAGCTCAACATCGCCCTCAAGCAGCTTGTGAACGGGACTTGAGGATTTGAGGTCTTGAGGACTTGAGGAAGCACTGAGGCCGGCCGCGATGGCCGGCCTCAGGCCGTTGACGGACGGGGAGCCTGCCCCGTGGCACGCCGGTCTAGCCGGCCGGCGTGCCCAGGCTGCCGGGGTAGAGGTACTTCTCCGTCGGGATGACCGTTCCGTCGACCCACGCTCCGAAGAAGCCCTTGAGGTCCTTGCCCGAGACCTTCGCCGCCAGCGCCTCGAACTGCCGGAAGGAGGCATTGCCGTACGCGTGGTCGCGGGTCCAGCTCTTGAGTGTCCTGAAGAACGCATCGTCACCCACCGTGCGTCGCAGGGCGTGCAGCATCAGGGAACCGTTCCTAACCAGTGCGCATGAGTGAGTCCTGGACCCACTGCTGCGTTCTGGGCGCATCCCGAGCGGTTTTGGATGCACTCGGTCCCCGCTTTCGCGTCCCGTTCGGTGACGGCCCTCCGGGGAGCCGGTCCGTTGCGGGTGGGCGGTTTCCGTCACGTCCTCGGGTGCCTGGTGGGGGCTGGGCGGTCCGATGCCCCGCACGATCGCTCCGGTCGTGTGGGGGCGGTGCCGTCCTTCGCCGGATCGGGTGTCCGAGGGCGCGTCGTCCGATCGCGATACCGGCGGCATCGTGACGGGACATCTTTCGCTTGGGGGTGGCCAGCGGTTTCTGCCAGTGCTGGGCACCCCACAAGGAGGTATATGCGGGGTCGACCGCGACAATGCTCAGGCCCTGTTCGGCGGCCATGGAGACCAGCCGGGCCTTGAGTTTGCCGGTCGGGATGCCGGAGATGAGCTGCCGGAACCGTTTCTTGCGGCCGTGTTTCTCACGGGTCTTCTCGGTGGTGAAGTCGAGGTCCTCGATGCCGATCGCGGCGACACCGGCCTGCTTGGCCCAGTGGATCAGGCGGATCAGGGCGTGGCGGATCTGTGCGTCGCGGTGAGCGGTGGTGCCGGAGAGGTCGTAGCCGAAGCGGTGCGGGTCGCCGACGGGATTGCCGTGCCGGTCGAGGCGGTAGGCGGCGAAGTGGTCGGCGTTGGTGTCGACGCCGACCATGCCCCGGGCGCGGGCGGTCTCCAACGGGATGGTCTGCACGACGGGGCGTTGCCAGGACGCGGTGAGGTACCAGCGGCAGCGCTCCGTATCGAGGTGGATGCGGTAGGCGACGGCCCGGTTCGCGGCGATGCGATCGGCCCACTCCGCGCCCCGGTGCGCGAACACCACGGTGGAGGTGAGGATGTACCGGCCGTGCCGGGCATTGGCCAGATGCGCGAGCGGAGCAGGCAGCTTGATGGACACCTCACCGTCCGTAGTGACGCGGATCGTCTCGTTCCCGAACCCCTTCCCCGACTCACCATCGGCGGCGATGAACCAGCGCTCCGCCGCCCAGCGTTCCCGCCACTGCTCCTCGGTGAGGTGGGCGTCGGCGAGGTGGCGGCGGGTGTTAAGGAGCCGTTTACCGCCCCGCACCACCCGCACCCGTCCCGCCTGCCAGTCGGCGACAACGGCTGCATGCCGCGCCTCCAGCACCGCGAGACGGCGGGACTTGTGGAACCACTCACCCCGGGAGCGGTAGCCGCCCGCAGCGTGCTTCGTTCCTCGCTCACCGATCGGGAGGGACAGGCGGTGCCGCAGCGTCCTGATCCCGGCTGCCAGATTCCGGATGTGTGCTGCCTGGCCACGGCGTGCGAGCGCCCATTGATCGTGCGTGGCCTTGGTGATCGCACCCGCGATC
>NZ_JBEOVN010000254.1:0-9023 GCF_040295565.1 Streptomyces sp. NPDC002785
CGGGCAACTGCCCGGCGGGGCCCGATTCGTCCTGCGCTCCCGGCATCCGGTCGGGGCCGAGCAGGAGATGCCCGCTGCACCAGCGAGCGCAGTTCGGCGTGGCGTCGTACGGCACCGGACGCGGCCTTGAGCGTCTTCGTGTCCTCTTCGCGGCGGGGCGAGGGTACGAGCTGGACGAGGGTCGGCACGGACATGGTGCCGATCACGGCGTCCGCACGGAACGGCATGACAGTGAGCTGGGTTCCCTCGACCACGGCGGTCGGCATGGTGATGCGCACGGCTGTTCCCCCCAAGGGATCGACATGAGACAGGCCACAGAGGTGTGCTGCCCGGACGGCGACTGCGAACTGGAAGCGATGCCAGATAAGCATCACCGTGAAAGCACTGTCAAACGCCTCGACGGATTTGACGCCCGGTGTAGGTTGTTAACAGCTCACTATCGAGAGGCCCAGGACTCCCGCCATGCCCCAGCCATCCGCACAGGTGACAGCCGCCGAGATCTCACGCATCGCGGGAGTCACGCGCGCCACCGTCAGCAACTGGCGCCGTCGGCACGACGACTTCCCGGCCCCGTCCGGAGGCAACGAGAGCAGCCCGCTGTACGACCTGCTGGACGTACGGGCCTGGCTGGACGCACGAGGCCACACAGCGGCGGTCAGCTCGCTGGAGGAGCTACGCACCGCGTTGCGCCTGCGCCCGCAGGGCAGCCGCATGGCCGGCCGGTTCCTCCCGCTCGTCCTCGCCGCCGCGCGTCACACGCAGGACGAGCTGACAGCGCTGGCCGGGCTGCCGGACGCCGACCTCGTCGCCCACGCGGACGACGCGGCTGCACACCTCGCGGACACGATCCCGGCGACGGAGTCCATCAACGCCTCGGGCGGTGACGCTGCGACGCTACGGGCGCTGGTCCTGTGCGTACGCGACGAGGGCGGCGAGGCCACGCTGAGCGTGCTGGCCGAACGGGAGCTGGAGGAGAGCGCGGCCAGTGGCACCTACCAGACCCCCGCCCCCCTCACGGATCTCGTGGCCCGGCTCGTCCCCGGCCCGATCACCCGCGTCCTCGACCCGGCCTGCGGCAGCGGCACCCTGCTCGCGGCGGCCGCCCGGCGCGGCGCGACGGAGCTGTACGGCCAGGACAGTGTTCCGGTGCAGGCCCAGCGCAGCGCGGTGAGCCTGACGCTGGCCGCACCGGATGCGGCGGTCACGGTGCGTACCGGCGACAGCCTGCGCTCCGACACGTTCCCGCAGCTCGCCGCCGACGCCGTACTGTGCAACCCGCCCTACGGCGACCGCGACTGGGGCCACGACGAACTGGCCTACGACCCGCGCTGGGCCTACGGTGTGCCGCCGCGCGCCGAGTCCGAGCTGGCCTGGGTCCAGCACGCGCTCGCGCACCTGGTGCCGGGCGGCTACGCCGTCCTGATCCTTCCGCCGGCCACCGCATCGCGCGCCTCCGGGCGCCGCGTACGGATGGAGTTTGTACGCAGCGGTGCCCTGCGGGCAGTCATCGCCCTGCCGGCCGGAGCGGCGGCTCCGTTGCATGTGGGCCTCCAGATCTGGGTCCTGCAACGGCCCGAGCCGAGCGGCCCGGAACGGAAGTCCGTGCTGTTCGTCGACACGTCCGAGGCGCCGGGCCCGGGGCGGCCCGGGGACGCCGCCGGGGCCGGTTCCCGCGGGGCCGGGACCCGCTCGGGCACGCGGGGCGGCAGTCGCGCTTCCTTGGACTGGCCGGCGCTTACGGACCGGGTGCTCACGGCGTGGGCCGCGTTCACGGACGCCCCGGACGAGTACACCGACGAGCCCGGCATCGCACGCGCGGTCCCGGTGGTCGACCTCATCGGCGACCTCGTCGACCTCTCCCCCGCCCGGTACGTGCGCGTCTCCCGCACCGACATCGAACCGGCGGAGCTGGAGCGGGAAGCGGACGACAGCCGCCGCCGTCTCATCGCCTCCGCCAAGTCTCTGGGCAAGGCGGCTGGCCACGCCGACTGGCAGGCGGCCGGGGCGGCGGTACGCGAGTGGCGTACCGCGACGGCGTCCGACCTGGCACGAGGCGGCGCGCTCACGCTGCTGCGCACGGCACCCGACGCGAGGGAGCGGCAGGGCGCATCCGCCGTGCCGACGGCCGCCGCCGTCCTGACGGGCGCGGACATCGCGCGCGGCACGGGCCCGACCGGTGACCCGTCCGAGCTGCGCGCGGACTCCGCCCCGGTGATCGCTGCCGGCGATGTGCTCGTACGGTCGGTCGCGGGCGGCAGCGGGCCGATGGTCCGGGTGGCGGGCAAGCCGGACGAGGGGGCACTGCTCGGCCCGCAGATCCACCTCTTCCGCCCCGATCCCGCGCGGCTCGACCCGTGGTTCCTCGCGGGCTTCCTGGGCGCGGAGGAGAACATCGCCGGAGCGTCGACGGGCAGCACGGTCCTGCACGTCAGTCCGGGGCGGCTGCGCGTACCGCTCCTGCCGTTGGAGGAGCAGCGCCGTTACGGGGAGGCATTCCGCCGCGTCCACGAGCTGAGGGCGGAGGCACGTCGCGCGACGGAGCTGGCCGAGCAGACGGCGCGGCTGCTGACGGCCGGGCTGACGGGGGGCGGGCTGGTCCCGTCGTCGGCCGATCACACCCCCGTCGATTCGGCCTGAACGACACCACCACCTTCACGTATCCATCACACTTGTCCGAATCCGCTCCGGTTGGGGTGGGCGGGTCCGAAAGGAAACCGGGGAATCCCTTGAACAGCAGTAAGCACACGGAGCTGGCGAACCACGCCTGGTCCGTCGCCGACCTTCTGCGCGGCGATTACAAGCAGTCCGACTACGGAAAGGTCATCCTTCCGTTCACGGTGCTGCGCCGCCTGGAGTGCGTCCTGGAGCCGACGCGCGAGAAGGTCGCCGAGACCGCAGCCCGTTTCGAGGGCCAGGACATCGACACGGACCACTTCCTGCGACGGGCCTCGGGCCACTCGTTCTACAACAAGAGCGACCTGACCCTGAAGAAGATCGTCGGCGACCCGCTGGGCGCGGCGGCGAACCTTCAGCGGTACGTCGGTTCCTTCTCGGACAACGCCCGCGAGGTCCTGGAGAAGTACGAGTTCAACCAGCAGGTCAGGAAGCTCGACAGCGCGAACCTGCTCTACCAGGTCATGGGCAAGTTCACCGACCTTGACCTGCGCCCCGAGATCGTGCCCAACCACAACATGGGCTACATCTTCGAGGAGCTGATCCGTCGCTTCTCCGAGCAGTCGAACGAGACCGCGGGTGAGCACTTCACCCCGCGCGAAGTCATCAAGCTGATGGTGAACCTGCTGATCGCCCCGGACGGCGACGCGCTGAGCCTGCCTGGCGTCGTCCGCACGGTCATGGACCCGGCCTGCGGTACGGGTGGCATGCTCAGCGCGGCCGAGGAACACATCAAGGCCCTGAACCCGGACGCCACGGTGGAGGTGTACGGGCAGGAGCTCAACCCGGAATCCTGGGCGATCTGCCGGTCCGACCTGATGATCAAGGAGCAGGACCCGGAGAACATCGCCTTCGGCAACTCCTTCTCGGACGACGGTCACGCGCGGGAGAAGTTCGACTACCTGCTGGCCAACCCGCCGTTCGGCGTGGAGTGGAAGAAGGTCAAGGAGGACGTCGAGTACGAGTACAAGAACCTCGGCGACTCCGGCCGCTTCGGCGCGGGCCTGCCCCGCATCAACGACGGCTCGCTCCTCTTCCTCCAGCACATGATCTCGAAGATGAAGCCGGTGGATGTGAACGGTGGCGGCGGCTCGCGTATCGCGATCGTCTTCAACGGTTCGCCGCTGTTCTCGGGCGCGGCGGGGTCGGGCGAGTCGGAGATCCGCCGCTGGATCCTGGAGAACGACTGGCTTGAGGCGATCGTCGCGCTGCCGGACCAGCTCTTCTACAACACGGGCATCTCCACGTACTTCTGGATCCTGACCAACCGGAAGGATGCCCAGCACAAGGGCAAGGTCGTGCTGCTGGATGCGCGCGACCAGTGGGTGAAGATGCGCAAGTCTCTGGGTGACAAGCGCAAGGAGCTGGGCGATGGCACGAACGGCAAGCCCAACCACATCGCCGACATCACCCGCTTGTACGGGGACGCGGTGGCGGCTACGGCGGACGCGGAACACCCGCTGCACGGCAAGGTGAGGGTCTTCGACAACTCGGCGTTCGGTTACCAGCGGATCACGGTGGAACGGCCGTTGAAGCTGCGGTTCGAGCTGACGGAGGAGACGCTGGCAGCGCTGCTGGCATCGAAGCCGGTACAGAAGTGGGCGGAGGAGCGGTTCCTGCCGCGCGAGCCGGAGCTGGCGGCGAAGGCGAGGGCACGCCGGAAGCTGACGGACGAGGAGGAAGCGCAGTTCCGGGAGCTGGCGGCGGTTGAGACGAAGCTGCTCGCGGACGCGCTGAGCCCGCTGATGGGGTCGACCTGGGCGACCAAGTCCGAGGCGCAGGTGTCGGTGCGGAACGCGATGGCGGAAGCCGGCGTGCAGGGCCCGACCGGTGCACCGTTCACAAAGGCGCTGCGGGACACGGTGGGCGTACGGGACCTGGAGGGCGAGGTCCAGACGATCAAGGACCAGCCGGAGCCGGATACAGAGTTGCGGGACTACGAGAACGTCCCTCTGGGCGAGGACGTCGAGGAGTACGTGAAGCGCGAGGTGCACCCGCACGTGCCGGACGCGTGGATCGACCACGCGAAGACGAAGATCGGGTACGAAATTCCGTTCACGCGGCACTTCTACGTGTACGAGCCGCCACGGCCGCTGGCGGAGATCGACGCGGAGTTGAAGGCATTGGAAGCGGAGATTCAGATTCTGCTAGGGGAGGTTACGGAATGACCTGGGAAAATACTCGGCTGAAATATCTGTGTGTCGACTCCGGCCAGTATGGGCTGAACATCCCTTCCGACAGTTACACCACTTCTGGAATCAGGCTCATCCGGACCTCCGACATCACCAGCAGCGGTATGCTCAAGCCAGCAGACACTGCAGTTTACGTCGAAACAACACTTGAGGCTCGCCATCAATTGCGTCAAGGCGACGTCCTGTTGTCGCGCAGCGGCACTTTGGGACGCTCCTTCCTCGCCCCAGCGGAGGCAGATAGCCAAACCTTCGCTGGATTTCTGGTTCGCTTCCGCCCGAAAGACAACATCGATCCACGCTTCCTGCAGTACGTCACGCAATCAGCACTCTTTCAAGGAATCGTGCATGCGGAAGCCGTCTCGTCCACCATCCAGAATTTCAACGCCGATCGCTACGCCAACATCCCAATACGTGCCCCCGGCGAGGGGGAGCAGCGCCGCATCGCCGACTTTCTCGATGCCGAGACCTCCCGTATTGACCGGCTTTCAACCATGCTTCAAAACTCGGTCTCACTGCTGGAAAAGCGCATCACGGGAGTCATTGACGACGAACTGTCGGCAGCAGCTGATCGCATTATCCCGCTCAAGTATCTGGCGTCCCTCGTCGATACCGAACACAAAACAGCACCTCACGTACCCGGCGGCGGATACTGGATCGTCGGCACGTCTGCCGTGCGAAATGGACTCCTTAATCACGACGCCCTTTATGAAACAGACGTCAATGCCTACCGTGAGTGGACTCGTCGTCGCCGACCTCGACCGGGCGACGTACTACTCAGCCGCGAGGCGCCTGTGGGCGAGATCGCCATGTACCGTACCTCCGATCCGCACATCGCGATCGGGCAACGCATGGTCCTTGTATCCCCGAACTCAAGCGATATCGAAGCTGAATACCTCACGTGGGCACTCTTGTCCAGCCGCGTCAGCCAGTTCTTTGACGTCACTACGCAGGGCTCATTGCATCCACACCTGAACATGAGGGATATCGGCTCCATCCCTGTCATATGGTGCGATCTGCAGCGTCAGGCTGTTGCGCTGCGCCACATTGACACAGAGGTCAGGTCTACCCGAGCCCTGTGTGCTGCTCGCACCCAGATGCAGCAACTAATCGCCGAACGCCGCCAAGCCCTCATCACCGCCGCAGTGACTGGCCAATTCGACGTCTCCACCGCCAGCGGCCGCAACGTAACGGACGGAGTCCAGGCATGAGCCCCATCCACGACGAGTCCGCGTTCGGGGATGCCATCATCGCCGCGATGACCGAGCGCGGCTGGCGGGAGGCGCGGCCCGAGGACTATCAGGCCGGCCTCGGGCTGGACACCAACGAGCTGTTCACTTTCCTCGGCAAGACGCAGATCAGCGAGTGGAACGAACTGCTCGCCGTCTACGGCAACAACGTCAACGATGCCCAACACGGCTTCGCTCGGCGTCTGGACAAGGCGATCAGCGAGGACGGCCTGCTCAACGTCCTCCGTAACGGCGTCAAGGACCGGGGCGTCCGGCTCCGCGTCGCCTACTTCAAGCCGAATCTCGTCGCCGACGACTCCGTCCTCGACGGCTACCGTGCGAACCGCCTCACTGTCGTACGCGAACTCCGTTACGCCACCAAGCAGGCTGACTGGGGCAACGAGCTCGACCTGACACTCTTCCTCAACGGAATCCCCGTCGCCACGGCCGAGTTGAAGAACCCGCTTACCCGGCAGGGCGTCGAGCAGGCCAAGGAGCAGTACCGCACCGACCGCGATCCCACCGAGCTGATCTTCACCCGCCGCGTCATCGCGAACTTCGCCGTCGACCCGGACTTCGTCTTCGTGGCGACCCAACTCCGGGGCAAGAACACCCGCTTCCTCCCCTTCAACACCGGCTCCAACGGCGCCGGCCAGCCCGGCGGCGCGGGCAACCCCGACCCGACCGCGTATGGCACGTACGCCAGCTCCTACCTGTGGGAGCAGGTCTGGGCCCGCGACAACTGGCTCGACCTGCTCCAGCGGTACGTGCACCAGCAGAAGACCAAGACGCCCGGCGGCGGCACCACCAAGTCGACGATCTTCCCGCGCTTCCACCAGTGGGACGTCGTGAAGAAGCTGACCGCGCACGCCGCAACCTACGGCGTCGGCCAGAACTACCTCGTCATGGCATCGGCCGGTTCCGGGAAGTCGAACACGATCGGCTGGCTTGCTCACCGCCTCAGTGATCTGCACGCCGACAACGACCCGCGCGTACTTGACCCGGAAGCCGTGAAGCAGGGCCGTGTCACGCCGGGTGCGCCCGTCTTCGACAAGGTCATCGTCATCACCGACCGTCGCAATCTGGATGCCCAACTCCGCGAAACCGTCGGCAGCTTCTCGCAGACCGAGGGACTGGTCGTGAAGGTCGACGAGAAGCACGGGTCAAAGAGCGAGCAGCTCGCCCGCGCCCTGTCGCGCGACACCGGCAAGATCGTCACGGTCACCCTGCACTCGTTCCCGGCGCTGTTGGACTACATCCAGCGCAACCCGACCGAGATCAAGGGCACCAGCTTCGCGATCGTCGTCGACGAGGCGCACTCCTCGCAGTCCGGCGACGCCGCCACCGCTGTACGCGCAGCGCTTCGTGACCTCGGCCTGGACTCCGACTCGGGGGACCAAGGCGCGACCACCGTCACGGTCGACGAGAAGCTGAAGAAGAAGGCCTCAGAGCGCTCGCAGGCCGCGAACCTCTCCTACTTCGCGTTCACAGCTACTCCGAAGGCCAAGACCCTCGAACTCTTCGGCACGGAACACACCGTGGACGGCAAGGCCGTCTACCGCCCCTTCCACACGTACTCCATGCGTCAGGCCGTCGAGGAAGGATTCATCCTCGACCCGCTGCGCAACTACGTTACGTACAACACGTACTGGAAGCTTGTAAACCAGAACCCGGACGAGCGTGAGGTCGACCCGTCCAAGGCCAACGGCCTGCTCGCCCGGTACGCGCTGACCCACGAGCACACGGTCTCGCAGCACGCCCAGGTGATCGTCGAGCACTTCCTCGCGCACTCCCGCGGTCGGCTCGGCGGGCGCGCCAAGTCCATGGTGGTGACGGCCTCGCGTCACTCCGCCGTACAGATGGCACGGGCGATCAAGAGTTACATCAAGGACCGGGAGTACGACACCGAGTACCCGGACCTGGGCGTTCTGGTCGCGTTCTCCGGCTCGCTCACCATCGACGACGAGGAGACGACCGAGCCGAAGGAGAACGGCGGGATCGCCGAGAGCGCTCTGCCGAAGGCGTTCGCGTACACCCGTGCCGACGACAAGGCCGTGGCGGCCGGTGGGCGCGGGCAGCAGGAGTACAAGATCCTGGTGGTCGCGGAGAAGTACCAGACCGGCTTCGACCAGCCACTCCTGACGACCATGTACGTCAACAAGACGCTGACCGGCATCGCCGCCGTGCAGACACTCTCCCGGCTCAACCGCACCGCGGATCGCAAGTCCCAGGCCGACCTCGCGGTCCTGGACTTCACCAACGACGCCCAGGACATACAGGACGCGTTCCGCCCCTACTTCGAGGAGGCGATGACTCTCCCCTCCGACCCGAACCTGCTCTACACCGCGCAGAGCCGTGTCATGTCGGCGCCGATCATCTCCGAGCCGGAGATGGACGAGTTCGCCGCCGCGTACTTCGCCGCGAAGGAGAAGGCGGCCGGTTCGCAGGCCAAGTGGGAGAAGCTGCATGCCGAGCTGTACCGGTTGCTGTCCCCCGCCGTCGCCCGGTTCACGCCGCTCCTTGAGAGCGAGGAGGACGACGACGTGGAGACGGCCGAGGACTTCCGCGCCGACCTCAACGACTACGTTCGCAAGTACGGGTTCCTTGCCCAGATCGTGCCGTACCGGGACGCCGAGCTGGAACGGCTCCACCTTTACGGCCGCTACCTCCTCAACCGGCTCCCGCGCCGCGCCGACGGCGGCGTCGACATAGGCGAGATCGACCTCAGCCATCTGCGGGTGGAGAAGTCAGGCGAGCACGACAAGTCGCTCACTGCCGAAGGCCCGGCAGAACTCAAGGGGTTCGGCGAGGGCGCGGGCGGGGCTGCAGAGGCCGATAAGTCGCTACTGTCGGAGCTGATCGAGAAGTTCAACGCCAAGTTCGGCACCGACTTCACCGAGGACGACGTCAGGCGGCCGTTCGATGAGGCCAA
>NZ_JBEOVN010000255.1:0-8992 GCF_040295565.1 Streptomyces sp. NPDC002785
ACGCCTCCTTCAGCTGCGTCTCCAGGTCGGCCATGTCGCGGTTGGCGTAGCGGAAGCGCTTGGCCTTGGACAGGCGGATGCCGTCGATGATGGAGACGGGCGCGGCGTCACCCGCCATCGGCCCGGTCGTCCGGTACCCCTTCACCTGCTTGCCCGCGGGCCGTCCGTGCTCCACCCAGTCGGTCCGCACCCAGTACAGGGCGCCGTCCCGGTGCTCACGCTGCCCGATCCTGACGGCCTTGATCCAGAGCCCGGCCCCCGCGCCCGCGAGCACCATCCCGCCGGCCCCGGGCAGCAGGAACGCGCTCGCCACCGCTACGAGGAACGCCCCGAGCAGCCACCACCGGTTCCCACGTCGCCAGTTGCGTACGGTCACGGCCCGGTCCTGGAGAAAGTCGGACCGCCCGGCGCGGGTGGCGCCCCTGGCCAGTTCCGCGTACCGCCGGGCGCGTACGAGCGCCACCACGGCGGCAGTGATCAGGAACAGCGCCGCTCCGGCCAGCAGCCCGATCCGGCGTCCGGTGATCCCGGGCACCAGTGCGCCGATCGCCGCGGCGAGCAGCCCCGGCCACCACAGCGGTGCGGCCCCGGCCCGTACGACCACGGCCACCCTCGCCAACGACTGCGCTCCGCGCCCCACGTCCGTACCCCTCTCCGCGACTCCTTCTGACCCTTCTGGGCCCGGAGGTTAATAGCCGCAAATGAGCGCTGTCTGAGAATCGTCGAGGTCGGTGGGCCGCCCTCGGTACATGATCCCCATCAGGCCGTCGCCGCCACCCGTCACTCGACGAACAGCCCCCGCGCCACCGCTCGCGCGTCGAACTCCTCCAACCGCGCCTGCGCATCGGGCAGGTCGTCGCACATCGCCTCCAGCAGCACCCGGCCCAGCAGCATGGGCGCACACGCCGTGTCGAAGGCGAGCCCGGTGCCGACGGCGGCCGGGATCAGCAGATCACTGCATTTGGCGACGGGCGCGAAAGCGGAATCCGCGACCGCCACCACGGTCAGCCCCTGCTCCTGCGCATACGCGAGGGCGTCCACGACCTCCTTCGGATGCCGGGGCAGCGCAAAGCAGATCAGCGCTGTGGCGCCCGCCCTCCGCGCGGCGTCGATGCGGTCGTGCAGCATGCTGCCGCCCTCGTCGAGCACCCGGACATCGGGATGGACCTTGGCCGCGAAGTACCCGAACCCGCGCGCCTGGGAGGAGGCGGCGCGCAGCCCGAGCACCGGCAGCGGCCGCGAGGCCGCCAGCAG
This sequence comes from Streptomyces sp. NPDC002785, assembly GCF_040295565.1. NCBI lineage: Bacteria > Bacillati > Actinomycetota > Actinomycetes > Kitasatosporales > Streptomycetaceae > Streptomyces > Streptomyces sp. NPDC002785. The sequence goes on from NZ_JBEOVN010000255.1 coordinate 1,255, forward strand.
CCTGCCCGCCCGCTCGACGGGTCCGGGGTCGGCGAGCAGCTCGGCCAGATGCCGCAGATTCTCGATCTCGCCCAGGACGGCCTGCTGGTACTCGTTGTACTCGTCGTCCCCGCGCCCCGGCACGGGCTCGGCGGGGGCGACCTCCCGCAGGTGTTTGCGGAGCGCCGGATAGCCGTCGAACCCGAGCGCCACGGCGAACCGGGTGACGGACGGCTGGCTGACTCCGGCGAGCTCGGCCAGCTCCACACTCGACAGGAACGGCACGTCCCCGGCCCTGCGCACCATCGAATGCGCGATGCGCCGCTGGGTGGGTGTGAGCCGACGCCCCTCGAAGAGCCGCTGCAACCGCGCGGCCGGGCTGCTCCCGCTCATGCTGTCCCCTCGGTAGATCCGTCGCACCACGGTCCGGCGCCGACAAATCCATTCAGCCAGCAAGGCGCCTGCATGTCCATATGCAGACGGGGCGCCGGCCCGGCCCGGCGAGGGCTCCGGCCGGGCAGACCTGCTCCTCACCACATGAGGACCCAGGCGCCGCCCCGTGTTCAGGGAGTGCGCCGGCCGTCCAGGACCTCGGTGACCGAGACCCAGGAGTTCCAGCGCTGGAGGAAGACCCGCATCGTGCGGTCGCCCTTCACGGTGCCGGACCAGGAAAGGGGCCCGTCCGCCGGGCTCGACGAGCTCTGCGACGTCGGCCGCAGGCCGCATGCCGTCAGTTCGTCCTGCACCTTCCTCAGCTGCTCCCCGGCCGTGGCCGTGTCGTCGAATTCGACGATGCGCTGCTGGGCCAGGGCGCCGCTACTGCCCTTGTACTGCTGGCTGTAGCAGATCTGATCCGGTGTGTCCGCCGTGACGAGCGAACCCGGGCAGGCACCGGCCAGACCCACTTGCGGCAGTAGCCCGTCCTGCGCAGGAGCATCCGCCTGCGACCCGTCGCCCTCCGTCCAGTGCCACTGGTCGTACAAGGGCACCTCGCCCGCACGCCATGTTTGGATCAAGCCGTCCTTGCGGAACGGATTGTCCGGCGCGGTGGCGACCGTGTCGTGCCTGCGCTGCTGGTCCGCTCCGGTCGGCAGCACGGCCCAGGCCCCGATGGCCATCAGCACGGCGCTGCACACCACCGCCGTCGTGGTCCTTCGACGCGTACGCCGCGTTGCCTTCGCCCGGATCTCCGCGGCGGCAGGCAGCCGCACCGCGACGCCGTCCAGCAGCTCCTCGACCTCAGCCATGGTGAACGCCCTCCACTCGCCCGGCGGTGACAATGGTTTCAGCGAGCCGCTCGCCGAGGATCTTGCGGGCCCGGTGGAGCCGGGTCCGTACCGCGCCGTTCGACACTCCCGCCTCACGCGCCACCTCTTCCACCGGCAGATCCAGCAGATGGTGCAGGACCACGGCCTGACGCTGCTCGGCGCTCAGTTCTCCGAGTGCCCCGACCAGCGCCACCCGGTCCACCGAGAGGCCGGGCACTTCCGGGGGCGGCCCGTGCCGGAAGTGCGCCCGTACCCGGTTGCGCGTCCTTCGCCAGGTACTGATCGCCAGCCGTACGGCCACCGTCCTCACCCAGGGCAGCGGATCCCCCTCACGCGCCAGGCGGTCCCAGCGCTGCCACGCCCGCACATATGCCTCCTGCACCGCGTCCTCCGCCTCCGCCAGATCGCCGGTCACCGCATAGACCGTGGCAACCAGGCGTTTGGCCGTCGCCGTGTAGAACGCGTCGAAATCCTCGGACCCCGTCGCCATCGTCCCCGTCCGTTCATCGCGCAAGAAACGCTCTTGCCATGAACACGCCTCAGCAGTCCCGGATGTTACGGACGACTTTCGGCCGGAGTGGCACGGCGTGAAAGAGGGGGGTAGCCCCACTGCCCGGGGCGCTCCCGATTCGTACCTCTCGCTCAGCTCGCCAACTGAAGCGCTCAGTCACAGACCGACACGTCCGGGGCTCGCTCGCGTATCCGCGGGGGGTCGGATGTTCATGCACGCGATGCCATGGTGTGACTGAGCGCGCTACTTGGCCAGCCTGGCCAAGTAGCGCGCTCAGGGTTCCGCGCCGCGCACATCGCTCGCAGGGAGCGGACTTCAGAGCGGTGTTAGGTCGGCCAGCCCAGGGGATCGGACTTGCTTGAGCACATGGAGTTCCGACTTCTGCGAGGTCGCGTCGACGAGGTATCCCCGTCCGACTGGTCCGGATGACGACGCTTCTGGAAGGGGAGGCGGTCCGCGCACGTCGCCTACCGCACGGCGACGTAATCCCCGGTCGACGACTTCGCCCCGGAGGTGGAGTTCCCGTAGTACGTCCACCGCCATGTCCCCGGCGCGGTGGCCTTCACCGTGGTCTTGAGCGCCCCCGTTTTGCTCGACGTCGCTTTCTTGACCGTCGTGTACGAGGAGGCGCCCGCCGCCTTGAACTGCAGGCTGGCCGTTTGGCCCGCGTACCCCTGGTACGTGTGGGTGTCCCAGTTCGCCCGTGTGACCCGCCCGGTCACGGTGATCGTCTTCCCTTTCGCGACCGGCTCCGGCGAGGCGTTGACAGTGACGCGTGTGGCCCGCTTGACCTGCAACGGGAGGTCCTTGTCGTCAGTGTCGTGGGCGTCGCCGGCGAGAAAGACCCGAGCAGCAGTTCGCCAGGTGCCGGCGTCCTCGTTCCCGAAGTCATGGTTCTGCGGGTCGATGTACAGCCATTCCTCGAAGTCGCAGATTCCTTTCGCCCTGTCCACGACCTTGCAGTCGCTGGTGATGATGGAGCTGTGCAGGGTGTCCGCAGAGTCGGGCTTCCCCCGGTAGGGGAACACCGTCGGCCCGGAGTCGTATCTGAGTTTGGTCGTCATCCGGAAGACCGCATGCACCTCGACCTCCTCCTTGACCCCGATCACGATCGGCTTCCCGCCGTTCACCGAGACCCGGGAGAAGGAGACCCCGCCCTCCGCCGCCCCAGCCGGCACCGCCGCCACCCCTGTGAACACGACCGCCGCTCCACCGGCCACCACCGCTTTCCACATCGTCTTCCCCATCTTCGAGCTCGCCCTTTCCCCTGCAGCCTGGACCGAACGCGTAGGCGCACCGGCCGGAGGTTCATCCTCGCGGCTGACTGTGGGACAGGAGAGGGCTGTACGCGGTTGTACGCGGTGCGGCAACGATTTGATCACCACGGCATCGCCGGTCCGGTTCCCGGGAAGGGGCCCCGATGGTTGAGCGCCAGAGTGGCCAACGCGCTCAGTGGCCAACTATCCCGCTCAGTCACACGCACGGCCCGCGCACATGACCGTCGCACGGCCCGCGCACATGCCTGTCACACGGTCCGCGCACACGTGTGTCGCGCATGGATGTGTCGCAGTCCCCCATGGATGTATAGCGGGGACCGCCGCACCCCCGGATTCCCAGGGGGCGGGACGACGGCGGTCCCCGCGAGGGACACGGTCCGGGTCAGGGCCGGTCACCGCGTCCTGGCGACGGTGGAGGTCCGGGAGCCGCTCCGTAGTCCCTGTCGCCGTATCGGGTGTCGGCGGGTTCCCCTGCCGACACCCATCAATGTTGCCGGACTTGTGTTAAGCCGGTGCTGCGCGTACGTGTCGCGCTCGTACCGTTTCCGCGAAGCCCGGCCTCCCGGACCGCTACGGCTTGCCGGCCGCCGCGTCCTTGGCGAGGAACGCCAGCAGGTCCTGCCTGCTGACCACGCCCTTCGGCTTGCCCTCCACCAGCACGATCGCCGCGTCCGCCGCGTTCGTGCCGCCGAGCACCGCCATCAGGTCCTCGACCGGTTCGCCGGAGCCGACCTGCGGCAGCGGCGACGACATGTGCTTCTCCAGCGGGTCGGAGAGCGAGGCGCGCTGCGCGAACAGCGCGTTCAGCAGCTCCCGCTCCACCACCGAACCGATGACCTCGGCGGCCATCACGTCCGGGTGGCCCGCACCCGGCTTCACGATCGGCATCTGCGAGACGCCGTACTCGCGCAGGACCTCGATCGCCTCGCCGACGGTCTCCTCGGGGTGCATGTGGACGAGCGTCGGGATCGGGCCGTCCTTGTGGTCGAGTACGTCCCCGACGCGTGCGGACGGGCCGGTGCCCTCCAGGAAGCCGTAGTCAGCCATCCACTCATCGTTGAAAATTTTGCTGAGGTATCCGCGACCGCTGTCGGGCAGCAGGACGACGACCACGTCGTCCGGGCCCAGCCGCTTCGCGACCTCCAGGGCCGCGACGACCGCCATGCCGCAGGAGCCGCCGACCAGCAGGCCCTCCTCCTTGGCGAGGCGACGGGTCATCTGGAAGGAGTCCTTGTCGGACACGGCGACGATCTCGTCCGTGACCGTCCGGTCGTACGCGCTCGGCCAGAAGTCCTCGCCGACGCCCTCGACGAGGTACGGGCGCCCGGAGCCGCCGGAGTAGACCGAGCCCTCCGGGTCCGCGCCGACGACCTTGACCGAGCCCCCGCTGATCTCCTTCAGATAGCGGCCGGTGCCGCTGATCGTGCCGCCCGTGCCGACGCCCGCGACGAAGTGGGTGATCTTCCCGTCCGTCTGCTCCCACAGCTCGGGACCGGTGGTCTCGTAGTGCGAGCGCGGGTTGTTCGGGTTGGAGTACTGGTCGGGCTTCCAGGCTCCTGGTGTCTCGCGGACCAGCCGGTCGGAGACGTTGTAGTACGAGTCGGGGTGCTCGGGGTCAACGGCCGTCGGGCAGACGACGACCTCGGCACCGTAGGCGCGCAGCACATTGATCTTGTCCGTGGACACCTTGTCCGGGCAGACGAAGATGCATTTGTATCCCTTCTGCTGGGCGACGATCGCCAGGCCGACGCCCGTGTTGCCGCTGGTCGGCTCGACGATCGTGCCGCCGGGCTGCAGCTCGCCACTCTGTTCGGCGGCCTCGATCATGCGCAGGGCGATGCGGTCCTTGACCGAACCGCCGGGATTGAAGTATTCGACCTTGGCCAGGACCGTCGCCTGGATTCCGGCCGTCACACTGTGCAGCCTCACCAGCGGGGTATTGCCTACGAGACTGATCATCGAATCGTGGAATTGCACCGTGTACTCCGGGGTCTCCGAGATGGTGCGGCAAGCGTATGCGTACGGGCACGGGATTGGGCGAAACGATTGAGCGACGGTCGCTGCGGGGCAGTTAGCTGTATGTACGGCGGTACGGCAACGAGGAGGTGGACCGGACTGTGTCGAGGGCGAGGGTGGCACGGCGGATCGCAGCGGGCGCGGCCTACGGCGGCGGCAGCATCGGGCTGCTCAGCGCGGCGGCGGTAGGCGTACTGCTGGCGGAGGTCCAGCTGGCGAAGCGGCAGGTGGGCGGCGGTATCGCACCGGTTCCGCCGAGCGCGGACGGGCGGTACGGGGTGGCGTTCACCGGCCCCGCGGAACCGTTGCGGCTGGGGTTGCTGGGTGATTCGACGGCGGCCGGGCAGGGGGTGCGCCGGGCCGGGCAGACACCGGGGGCGCTGCTCGCATCGGGGCTCTCGGCGGTGTCGGAGCGGCCGGTGGATCTGCGCAATGTGGCGCAGCCGGGCGCTCGGTCGGACGACCTGGAGCGGCAGGTCTCGCTGCTGCTCGCCGACACGTCCCGTACGCCGGACGTCTGCGTGATCATGATCGGGGCGAACGATGTGACGCACCGGATGCCCGCCACCCAGTCGGTGCGCTGCCTGACCACCGCTGTGCGCAGGCTGCGTACGGCGGGTGCGGAGGTGGTGGTCGGCACGTGCCCGGATCTCGGCACCATCGAGCCGGTGTACCAGCCGCTGCGCTGGCTGGCCCGGCGGGTGAGCCGGCAGCTGGCGGCGGCCCAGACGATCGGTTCGGTGGAGCAGGGCGGGCGCACGGTGTCGCTCGGCGACCTGCTGGGGCCGGAGTTCGAGGCGAATCCGCGGGAGCTGTTCGGTCCGGACAACTACCACCCGTCGGCGGAGGGGTACGCCACGGCGGCGATGGCGCTCCTGCCCACGCTCTGTGCGGTGCTGGGGCTGTGGCCGGAGTCCGACCGTCTGGACGGGGCCCGGCGCGAGGACATGCTGCCGGTGGCCGAGGCGGCCTCCCAGGCGGCCAGGGAGGCCGGTACGGAGGTCACGGGGGCGCGGGCGCCCTGGGCCCTCCTCAAGCACCGCAGGCGGCGGCGTCTGCCCCCGGCCACGGAGCCCCACCCACACCCGGAGACGCATGGGGAGGCGCCCCCGGAGACGCTCGGGGAGCCACAGGGGGACGCGCACGAGGAGGCACACCACGAGGAGGCACCCAAGGAGCCGTATGGAGAGTCGCACGGGGAGTCGCACAACCTGCCCGCCAATTGATGACTGAGCGGTCGCTTAGAAAAGAGGTCGGCGTCACATGCGCTGCCCGGTGACCCAGCACCTACGTACAGGTAACTTCCAAGTCAGCACCTGCCAGAACCCGCCTTCCAGCCCTCATGGAGCCGCGTGATGCCCGAAGCCGTGATCGTCTCTGCTGCCCGTTCTCCCATCGGCCGGGCCTTCAAGGGTTCGCTGAAGGACCTGCGCGCGGACGACCTGACCGCCACGATCATCCAGACCGCGCTGGCCAAGGTGCCCGAGCTGGACCCGAAGGACATCGACGACCTGATGCTCGGCTGCGGCCTCCCCGGCGGCGAGCAGGGCAACAACCTGGGCCGCATCATCGCCGTACGGATGGGGATGGACCACCTTCCGGGCTGTACGGTAACCCGCTACTGCTCGTCCTCCCTCCAGACGAGTCGGATGGCGCTGCACGCCATCAAGGCCGGCGAGGGCGACGTCTTCATCTCGGCCGGTGTCGAGATGGTGTCCCGCTTCGTGAAGGGCAACTCCGACAGCCTGCCGGACACGCACAACCCGCTGTTCGCCGACGCCGAGGCCCGCACCGCGGCCCGCGCCGAGCAGGGCGGTGAGGACTGGCACGACCCGCGCGAGGACGGCCTGGTCCCGGACGCTTACATCGCAATGGGGCAGACCGCGGAGAACCTGGCCCGGCTCAAGGGCGTCACCCGCAAGGACATGGACGAGTTCGGCGTCCGCTCGCAGAACCTCGCCGAGGAAGCCATCAAGAACGGCTTCTGGGAGCGCGAGATCACCTCGGTCACCACCCCGGACGGCACGGTCGTCTCGAAGGACGACGGCCCGCGCGCGGGCGTCACCCTGGAGGGCGTGCAGGGCCTGAAGCCGGTCTTCCGCCCCGACGGCCTGGTCACCGCGGGCAACTGCTGCCCGCTCAATGACGGCGCCGCCGCGCTCGTGATCATGTCCGATGCCAAGGCTCGCGAGCTGGGCCTGACCCCGCTGGCCCGGATCGTCTCGACCGGTGTCTCCGGCCTCTCCCCCGAGATCATGGGATACGGACCGGTGGAGGCCAGCAAGCAGGCGCTGAAGCGTGCCGGGCTGACCATCGACGACATCGACCTGGCCGAGATCAACGAGGCGTTCGCCGCCCAGGTGATTCCCTCCTACCGCGACCTCGGCCTGCCGCTGGAGAAGGTCAACGTCAACGGTGGCGCCATCGCCGTCGGCCACCCCTTCGGCATGACCGGCGCCCGGATCACCGGCACGCTGATCAACAGCCTGCAGTTCCACGACAAGCAGTTCGGTCTGGAGACCATGTGCGTGGGCGGCGGCCAGGGCATGGCGATGGTGATCGAGCGGCTGAGCTGAGCTGCAGCGGAGGGCAGGGGTCGCCTGAGGTACGAAGGCGGCACCTGCCCGCAGCGGAAGCGAAGCGAACGCGACCACAAGTACGAGCGCCTGAGCTGAGCTGCAGCGGAG
>NZ_JBEOVN010000256.1:0-8936 GCF_040295565.1 Streptomyces sp. NPDC002785
CTGGTGTTCGTCTCCTCCCCCCCCGCCCGCCCCCCCCCGCCCCCCCCGGGGGCCCCCGGGCCGGGGGGCCGCGCCCCCCCCCCGGTGGGGCCGGGCGGCGGTCCGCGACATCTCCCGGCCCGTGGGAGCCGGCCATGCCCGCTGACGCCACCGTCGTCCGGGCCGGAGAGCCGTTCCCCGGGACATGGTCGGCTTCCCTCTACCTCTGCGGCCCCACCGCACGCGACCCCGGCACCCCGCTCTGGCGGGACCGGGCCATCCGCCGGATACACGAACTCGTCGCGGACCGAGGGCCCGAGGAGGACGGCCCCGTGGTCTTCCTGCCCGAGCCGGAACCGGGCCGGCCGCTCTCCTACGAGGAGCACATCGCGTGGGAGGAGGAGGCGATGGGCATGAGCGACGTGATCCTCTTCTATGTGCCGCGCGCCCTACCCGAGCTCCCCGGCCTGGTCACCAACGTCAAATGGGGCACCTGGTACCACTCGGGCCGGGCCGTTCTCGGCTCCCCGCCGGAAGCCCAGCGCAACGAGTACCTGCTGCACTTCGCCCGCGAACACGCCGTCCCGGTCCTCGACTCGCTGGACAGAGCCGTCGCCGAATCCCTGCACCGCCTGGGTACGGGCGCGCGCCGACGGGCCGGTGAGCGGTGGGTCCCGCTCCATCTGTGGCACACGCCCGAGTTTCGGCGGTGGTACGGGCTGGAGGCCGGCCGGGGACGCACCCTGCGGTCCGCGGAGGTGCTGTGGACCCGCGGATCTCCGGCCCGCGAGTGGGCGGTGCGCGGTGTCTGGGAGGAGCCGGGCACCACCGATGCGGCCGTGCAGACGCTCGTGGTGCATACCGGGGGAAGCGAAGTCCTCGGCGGTGACGGCCGCGAGAGCTGATCCCGCCACCGCGCGGTGAGCCCCGGCCTGTGGGGGCACACCGCGCGGTGGCAGTCCGCTACGGCATTCCGGGCAGGGCGCTGAGGAACGCGTGCAGACTGCGGCTGTGCACCGGATCGCGTTCCACGGCGTCGCCGAACACCTCCGCGACCACCGCGTCGGGATCCCCGTGCCTGCGGGCGGCAAGGACAGCCTCGTCCCAGCGTTCGCGCACCAGCCGCAGATGGCCCTCCCAGTCCAGGCCGGCCACGCCCGGGGGCAGCCGGGAGGCGTCCTCGGCCGGGGGCTCCGGCCGGTTCGCACCGCCCCGGGTCCGGCCGGGCAGGACTCCACTCAGGTCCCGTACCTCGCGCCGCGCCCGCCCGTCCCGGCGCAGCAGCAGAAAGCTCGTGTAGAAGCGGCAGGCCCCGAGCGCGTCGGTGTGGGCGTCGAGCCGCCGCAGGAGCTCGGCCGCGGACAGCCCGGGGTTGTGCGCGGCCGCCCGTAGCGCGGTCAGTCCGCTGCGGGTCCGCATGGGCAGGCTGGCCTGCACTGTGACGAGAACCGAACTGTCCCCCGCGTGGTCGAAGATCTCCGCCAGCGCCGCCGGCCCCCGCTCGTCCCCCGCGGACTCGAAGCGCATCAGCAGCACCCCGCCGTCCCGGAGCATCCGGGGGGCGTTGGCGGTGACGGCCCGGACCACGTCCAGCCCGTCGGGGCCGCCGTTCCCGCCGGGCCCGTACGCCAGTGAGTCAGGCACCACCACGCCCGGCGGGTTGGAGGCGATGAAGTCGTAGCGGCCGCTCCCCTCCAGGGCCGCGGTCGCGTCGGCCGTGACCGCCTCGACGCGGTGGGCCAGCCCGTTCAGCGCGGCCGTGGCGGCCGTGGCGGCCACGCACGCCGGACTGATGTCGATGGCGGTGGTGTGCAGCCCACGGGCAGCCAGCGCGCTCGTGGTCAGCCCGGAGCCGGAGCCGATGTCCAGCGCTGTGCCCCCCGCGTGCACGCTCAGAAGCCGGTCGGTGAAGGTCAGGCCGTCCTCGCCGAGGTACACCCCGCTGCGGGCGGGCCGGTCGTGGCGGTCGGCCACAGTCAACAGGCCCCGGAACGCGGTGAAATAGTGATCCTTCGTCCGGTGCGTTCCGGCCTGCTCGGCGTCGTCCCGGTCGGCGAGCAGGCCCGATGCGGCGAGTGCCGCGGCGAGTTCCGGCGGCGGCGCGACGCTGGACGCGCCCAGGTGCAGCAGGTGGAACAGCGGGTCGTCGGCGGCGCCCTCCTGCAGCCAGGGCTCCAGGCCCCGGCCGGCGGTCAGCCGGTACGTCTCGGTCCGCAGCGCCCAGTCCAGGCCTCGCAGCACCTCGCCGAGCCGGGCCCATCCGGGCGCGGCCCCGGCCGGCCGGCCGTACTCCCCGGTCCCTGGTTGCGAGGATTCCTTCATGGGGCTCTCCTTCTCTGGTCGGTGCCGGACATCCGTCTACGGCAGAGGGGTCAGCGGGAGGTGGTGAGGACTGGCAGCAGCAGGTGGGAGGGGCGTGACCGACCGTGGTGAAGGGTGGTGGCGACCATCTCGCAAGGCCGGGACCAGGGCTCGGCCGGATCGCCGCCGGTGCCGGGATTGACCTCGAAACGTGGGAAGTTGCTGCCGGCCACCTCCAGCCGTACGCGGTGGCCGGGGGCGAACACATGGCCCACCGCGCCGAGCCGGACGGTGACTTCGACGGTCCGACCCGGTAGCCGCGGCCCGTCGGCGCACTCCGCGTAGCCGGCGCGGATCCCGTCGCACAGGATCTCGGCACGGCCGTCCGGTGACACATCCACCAGCTTGGCCGCGATGTCCGTGGCGGGCCCGGAGCAGGAGACGTGTACGACGAGCGTCACCTCACCCACCACGGTCAGCGCGGCGGTCTGCGGTGCGCCGGTGTAGCAGAGCACATCGGCTCGGCGCTCCACGGCCCGCTGGTCCTGCGGCCCGCAGTCCGCGCCGACGAACATGCCGGTCATCAGGGTCGCCCCACCGGCCGTGGGCACCGGGTCGCCGGGATCATGGAGGAAGCGGTCCGAGCCGGCCGCAGGGGGCCGGCCCGGGAACAGTGCGCCGTCACCCGCGGCGGAATTGGCATGCCGGGCGCCGCTGGTCAGGTACAGCGCCACAGGGCTGACGTCCGGCACCGGCCAGTCCGGGAAGGTCTGCCAACGGTCGGCACCGGTCAGGAAGATTCGCACCCGCTCCGCCGGCGGCCCGCCCGTCCCCTTCAGCGTCCGGTCGAAATGCTCGATGTGCAGCCCGGTCACGTCCAGAACCTGGTCGTCGGCTCGGACCCCGTAGCGCCGTCCGGGAAAGACCCCGCCGCGGATGCAGTGCGACCAGGGGCCGACAACCAGCGTGGCGTGCTCGCGCGCCGCGGCCGAACCGCCGTGCCGGCGTCCCCCGGCGTAGTTCTCCAGCGTTCCGCCGAGGAAGATGTCGTACCAGCCCCCGATATGCAGTCCGGCCGCCCGCATGGCCGGATAAGTCCGGTTGGGTGCGGCGCGCAGCCAGTACGGGCCGGGCCGGGGGTGCTCGCGCCACCGCCGCACATACGGGACCAGTTCGTCCAGAAGCTCCCAGGCGAGATCGGGGGTCCGGTACAGGTCCTCGATGGAGTCGAGTGCGTCGAGCACCCGTTGCGCCGCGCCCGCGTTGCCGGGGCCGGCCGCCAGCACCCCCGGCAGCAGCAGGTCGGCCAGGGCCCAGTGCAGGACGAAACCGAGCTGGAACACACCACCCTGGTAGCACCAGCCCTCCCGGAACTCGGACCCGGCCATGTGCGCCGAGACCGCGTGGAGCGCCTGCGGGGCACGACCCGCGGCCAGCAGCGCGGTGCTGCCTTCGTATGAGCGCCCCAGCATGCCGACCCTGCCGTCGCACCACGGCTGCGCTGCGGCCCAGTCGACCGTGTCGGCGCCATCCGCGCCCTCGGCCCAGAACGGCTCGAACTCCCCGCCCGAGGAGCCTCGGCCGCGGATGTCCTGGACCAGCAGGCCGTAGCCGGCCGTCAGCAGCCGCCGGGTGTCCAGCCCGGGCCCGGCAGGTTCGCCGGCACGGCCGTAGGGGGTACGGCGGATCAGCGTCGGCAGCGAAGCGCGGGAATCCGGCCGATAAAGGTCCGCCTGCAATACGGTGCCGTCCCGCAGCGGTATCTCCAAATCATGTTCCACTACGATGCGCATCAGCGGATCCTCACCGGTGGAATTCCTCCTCCCGACGCCCTGTGTGTTCCCTCCCCGGGAACTACGGGCCTGCCGGCCACAGGATTGGTCATCGTTCTTCCCGGCGTCAACAGCGCGACAGCACAAGTGCCCTCTATCCAGGGACGAATCGCCATCGACATTCCGCGCCAGGGAATCTCCTTGACATGCTCTTTAACCGGCCGAGATGATCGGCGCATCGTGGTCGTGGGCCTTTTGACCGGCGCGAACCGGGAAATCAGCGCTGTTTCAACGAAAAGAACCAGCCAGCAGAGCGGTCAAGATCCTGGCGCAAACCGTAGCGTGAACGACACAGCCGGTCGTCACGCGGCCGGCGCCCTGGCAGAGTCGTGCGCAACCGTACGTGCATGCCCCGGCTCTCGCCTTCCACCACAGTCTTTTGGAGAAATTCCCTTGCCTGTCGGTATGTTCCGGCCCGCCGAGCTCCCGGCGACCGTTCCCGAAGCCGACCACCGCAGCGCCTGGCGCTACCTGTGGTGGCTGATCCGGATCCGCCCATGGCTGCTGGCGCTGAGCGCCGCCCTGGGCGCTCTGTGGATGCTTCCGCTCGCCTTGCTCCCGCTGGTCGTCGGATACGCCATCGACGACGGCATAGACGGCGGGTCGGCCTCCTCGCTCACCGGCTGGGCCATCGTGGTCGCGGTGCTGGCTGTGCTCCAGGCAGTCGCCGGCGCGGGACTCATCCAGGCCGCGGTGGGAGGCCAGATGCACGCGGTCGCCACCAGCCACCGGGTCGTGCTGCGACAAACCACACGGCTGGGCGGATCACTGCGGCACAAGTCCGGCTCCGGCGACGTGGTGGCCGTCGCCGCCGGCGACATCCCCAACATCGGCAGCGCCTTCGAGGTCGTGGGCCGGTCCTCGGGAGCTGCCGTCTCCTTCCTGGTCATCGCTGTTGCCCTCACCGTCACCTCACCCGTCCTGGGCGTGGTGGTACTCATCGGCGTACCTGCGGCTCTACTCGGGATCGGCCCACTACTCCGCCCGCTGCAGCGGCGCAACGAGGAGCAGCGCGACCGGCTGGGCACCGCGACCGCGCAGGCCGGTGACATCTGCTCGGGGCTGCGTGTACTGCGCGGCATCGGCGGGGAGCGGAAGTTCACCGACCGCTTCGTCGGCGTCAGTCAGGAAGTGCGGCGCGCAGGGGAGTCCGCCGGGAGGCTGGAGGCCTGGCTCGGCACCGCCGGGGTGTTCCTCCCAGGCCTGGTCACCATCGCTGTCGCCTGGCTCGGTGCCCGGCTCGTTCTCTCCGATGTCATCACCCCGGGCGAACTCCTCGCGTTCTACGGCGCGTCGGTGTTCCTCGTCATCCCGGTGAGTACGGCGACGGAGGCCGTGGAATCGATCAGCCAAGCCCATGTCGGGGCCGGCCGGATCTGCCGCTTCCTCAGCCTGGACCCCGAACCCCCGCCGCCGGAACACCCGTTGGCACTGCCGTCGCACGCTCTGCCGCTGGAGGACCAGGCGACTGGCATCGAAGCACCGGCGGGCCGGCTCACGGCCGTGGTCACCAGCAGCGAGCACGGTTCACAGACTGCGGCCAGGATCACCCGGTACGGGCCCCCGGCCCCCGTGGACGGCACCCGGCTCGCGGGCATCCCGCTGGACCGGATCGCCCTGCCGGAGCTGCGCCGCCAGCTCGTCCTGTGCAGCTACGCCGACACCCTCTTCAGCGGCCCCCTGCGGGCCGAGCTCGCCGGCGACCGGGCCCATACCGACGAGGAACTGCGTGAGGCGCTGTACGCGGCCGCCGCCGAAGACGTGGTCGAGGCACTGCCGCACGGGCTGGACGACGCCGTCATCGAGGGCGGTCGCTCACTGTCCGGTGGACAGCGGCAGCGGCTGATCCTGGCCCGCGCCCTGCTCGCCGCCCCCGACGTACTGGTCCTCGACGATCCGACATCAGCGGTCGACGCCTCCACCGAGGCACTGATCGCCCGGCGCGTGGCTCGCTACCGCGCGGGACGCACCACCCTCGTCTTCAGCGGCAGCCCACTGTGGGCAAACGCCGCCGACCACGTGGTCGCGCTCGATCCGGTGGCCATCGCCGGCGGCCACGTCGACCACGGAGAGGCACGAACACCATGACCACCACCCAAACCGCCGATGCCGCCCCCGGGGCGCCCCCCGCCGACGAGCAGCCGGGACCCCGGTTGCCGCTGGCCGGGCCGCAGGAAGTGCACCACTGGTTCTGGACGTTCGTCCGCGGCAACTCTGGCCGGATCACCGCGATGCTGGCCCTCTTCGGGCTCGCCCTGGCCACCGGTCTCGTCGGCCCCCGGCTGCTGGGCCATCTGGTCGAGTCCGTCCAGCGCGGCACGACCACCTGGCGCGTGGACATGGTCGCGCTCGTACTCGTGGCCGTACTCACCGTCCAGGCACTGCTCACCCGGGCCGCCCAGGTACAGACCACCCTGCTCGGCGAGAAGGTGCTCGCCGAGACCCGGGAGAGCTTCGTACGGCGCGTCATGCGGCTGCCGCTCGGCACGGTGGAGTCCGTCGGCACCGGCGACCTGCTCAGCCGCGCCACCTCCGATGTCGACCGGCTCAACGAGGGCATCCGGCTGGCCATGCCGAGGATCCTGATGGCAACCGTCACCCTGGCGCTGACCATCGTCGCGATGCTCCTGACCTCGCCCCTGTTGTCCCTGTTCCTGCTCACCGGGCTGCCGCTCGCGGTGTTCTCCACCCGCTGGTACCGGCCGCGCGCCACCCGCGGCTACGAGGAACTGCTGAAGGACGAAGCCGAGGTGATCGCCAGCACCCACGAGACGGTCCGCGGTGCCGCCAGCGTGGAGGCGCTCGGTCTGGCCGGGCGGCGGATCGGCCACCACAAGAGCGCGGTGGCCCGGGTCGTCCGCCACCGTCGCCGGATCACCGGCCTGCAGACGGTCTGGTACCCCAGTCTGGATCTGGCCACCATGATCCCGATGACGCTCACCCTGCTGGTAGGCGGCGCCGCCTACCGCGACGGCCGGGTGGGACTGGCCGAGATCACCGCCATGATGCTGTATCTCCAGAGCCTCAACGGGCCCCTGGTCGAACTGCTCTCCTGGACCGACGAACTCCAGGTCGGCAACGCGGCGCTCCGGCGCATCCTGGGCGTGGAGCGCCTTCCCGTAGAGCGGTCCGACACCGGCGCGGTACCCACCGGTCGGCGGATCCGACTGCGCGGCGTACGGTTCGGCTACGACCCCGGCCGCGAAGTCCTCCACGGCATCGACCTCGACATCCCGCCCGGCGGCCGTATCGCCGTGGTCGGCACCTCCGGAGCCGGCAAGTCGACGCTAGGCAAGCTGCTGGCGGGGATTCACCACCCGACGGCGGGCGTGCTGGAGATCGGGGACGCCCCGGTGAGCGCGATGTCGATCGGCACTCTGCGCAGCGAGGTCGCCCTGGTCACCCAGGAGAACCACGTCTTCGCGGGCAGCGTCCGGGACAACCTGACCCTGCCGGAACGGCGCGGCCCCGGCGGCGGAACCGGGCCGGACGACGGCACCTGGGACGACGGGGAGCTGTATGCCGCCCTGCGGACCGTAGGCCTGGAGGAGTGGGTGCGCAAGCTGCCCGACGGGCTCGACTCCCCGGTTGCCACCGGGGTGACGGACGTACCGGCCGTCACCGCCCAGCAGATCGCCCTGGCCCGGCTGCTACTCGCCGATCCGCACACCCTGATCCTCGACGAGGCCACGGCCCTCATGGACCCCACCGCCTCCCGCCAGGTGGAGCGGTCCATGGCCGCACTGCTCGCCGGGCGGTCGGTCATCTCGATCGTGCACCGACTCGACTCCGTGCAGGACGCCGATCTGATCGCCGTCATGGAGTCCGGACGCATCGTCGAACTCGGCAGCCACCAGGCGCTGTTGGAGAAGGACGGCGCGTACGCACGGCTATGGCGGTCGTGGACCGCGGCCGGCGGCGGCGCGGAGGCGAGCGGCTGAACCGGGAGCGGCAGCCCCGGCCCCGCCTCAGCGCGGGGCCGGGGCGCCGAGGAACCCCACGATCGCCTCGTTGACGGTGCCGGGCCGCTCCAGGCAGCCGTAGTGGCCGCAGTCGGGGATCTCCCGGTAACAACCCGCCGACAGCGCCTCGGCCACTTCGCGGCCCAGCCGGGGAGGGGCCACGAGGTCGTGCTGGAAGCCCAGGACGAGGACCGGGCCCGTCACCCCGCGCAGCCCGGCGAGCTGGTCGGCCTGGTCACCGGGCGGTTCCCCGGGTACGCCGCCGGCCCGCACGCCGGCCTCGAACAGGTCCAGCCAGTCCAGGATCTCACCCTCCCGCTCCCAGGTACGAGGCCCGAGGTGCAGCACCGCCTGGAAGAACGCCTGGTAGCGCGGCGGCGGTTGGACCCCGGCCTCATGCAGCGCACGCTCCGCCGAAAGCAAGGCGCCGCCCACCGGGTCCGGCCGGCCCCGGGTCGCCACGAGCACCGCCCGCGTCCACAGATCTGGGCGGTGGACGAGCAGCCCCTGGACGAGTTGCGCGCCGAGCGAGAACCCGACGAGCCCGCACGGCCCGGTGCCCAGTAGTTCGACGGACTCCGCAAGCAGTGCGGTCAGTTCGTCCCGCGGCCCGGCGGCCTCCGGCAGTTCGAGGGTGATCGCCTCATAGCCGGCGGCGACCAGGGCGGGTACCTGGTGGGCCTGCCAGAAGTCACCCGGTCCGCCCGCGGCGACGAGCACCACGGGCGGGCCGCTGCCCGTCCGCCGATAGCGCACCTCACGCTCGCGACCCGTCGTCAGTGTCGCCACTGTCTGCCCCTCCGCACGGTCGAAGCCCGCCCGTACACGCGATCGGCCACGTGCCGGGGTGCCCCGGCACGTG
>NZ_JBEOVN010000257.1:0-8932 GCF_040295565.1 Streptomyces sp. NPDC002785
ACTGGCAGAAACCGCTGGCCACCCCCAAGCGAAAGATGTCCCGTCACGATGCCGCCGGTATCGCGATCGGACGACGCGCCCTCGGACACCCGATCAGGCGTCGGATGGCACCGCCCCCACACGACCGGAGTGATCGTGCGGGGCATCGGACCGTCCAGGCCGAACGAGGTGACCGGGGGCGTGAGGGAACCCGCCCACCCGCAACGGACCGGCCCCCTGGAGGGCCGTCGCCGAACGGGAAGCGAAAGCGGGAACCCAGCGCATCCAAAACCGTTCGGGATGCGCCCAGTACGCAACAGTGGGTCCAGGACTCACTCATGCACACTGGTTAGGAACGGTACAGCCAGCTCCACCGTGGTCGGGGAGAGGCCCTCACTCCGGTGGCGGGCGACCCCCCGTAACGTGATGAGGCATGAGCACCACTCCCACCCCGCTGACGCTCGCCATCCGGCGTTCGTGGGATGCGTCGCGCTATCTGTTCATCGGCATCGCGATCGCGCTGCTCGCGTACGTGGGCACGTTCCTGGTGGTGGCGGTTCTGCTGTTCGCCGCCGCGATCATCGGGCTGCCCGCCCTGCCCGAGGCCGCGAAGGTGCTGCGCCGGTTCGCGGAGTTCGAACGCCGCAGGGCGGCCGCGCGACTCGGCGTTCCGTTCACACCGACGCCGTATCCGTCGCTGGACCGCGGTGAACTCTCGGAGCGGGTCCGGCGTGTCCTCACCGACCCGACGGTCTGGCGCGACGCGCTCTGGCTGCCGATCCAAGCGCTCATGGGCAATGTCCTCGGCTACCTGACGATGGTGCTGTGGCCGGTCGGGCTCCTCGTCGACGGGGCCGCGCTGTCCGTCGTACACCTGCTGGACCGGCGGTCCGCCGACAAGTACGGGACGCCGCACCCCGTGCGTCAGGGGTGGGTACTGCGCTGGCATCCCGTACTCGCGGATCTGTCGGCGAGCTGGACCCTGTCCCTGCTCACCTCCTCGCCGTCCACCGCACTCGCCGACCGGATCGCCCAGCTGACCGAGAGCCGCGCCGGGGCGGTCGAGGCGCACGGGGCCGAACTGCGCCGCATCGAACGGGATCTGCACGACGGCGCCCAGGCCAGGATCGTGGCCCTGTCGATGCGCATCGGCCTCGCCAAGCAGCTCCTGGACCGCGACCCGGCCGCCGCGCGCATCCGCCTGGACGAGGCTCAGGACGGCGCGGAGGAGGCCCTCGCGGAACTGCGACACGTGGTGCGCGGCATCCATCCGCCCGTGCTGACGGACCGTGGACTGGCGGGAGCTGTGAGGGCGTTGGCCGCCGATGTCGGCGTGCCCGTCACCGCGGAGCTCGACGGCGTGGAGGACGGGCGACGGCTGCCGGCCGCGATCGAGGCCGCCGCCTACTTCGTCATCGCCGAGGCCCTCACCAACATCAGCAAACACAGCGGCGCCACGGCCGCGACCGTACGGATCGACCGGACCCCTGGCACCCTGCGGGTGGCCATCGGCGACGATGGTCACGGCGGCGCGGACGAACGCGCCGGCAGCGGGCTGGTCGGAATCAGGCGACGGATAGCTGCCCTCGACGGCACCACCCGCATCAACAGCCCCACCGGGGGGCCGACGGAAATCGAAGTGGAGCTGCCGTGCGGATCGTGATCGCCGAGGACAATGCGCTGCTGAGGGAGGGGCTGATCCTGCTGCTCACCAGCTCGGGCCACGAGGTGGTGGCCGACGCCGCGACCGGGCCCGAGGTGCTTCCCGCCCTGCTGGAACACCGCCCGGACGCCGCCGTGCTCGACGTACGACTCCCGCCCACCTTCCGCGACGAGGGGCTGCGCGCCGCACTCGCCGCCCGCACGCAGATGCCCGAACTGCCGATCCTGGTCCTCTCGCAGTACGTCGAGGAGACCTACGCCGCCGAGCTCCTCGCCCAGGGCGCCCAGGGCATCGGCTACCTGCTGAAGGACCGGGTGGGCCGGGTCGACCAGTTCCTCCAGGCGCTCGACCGGGTGGCGGATGGCGGCACGGCGCTCGACCCCGAGGTCGTGACCCAGCTGCTGACCCGCAAGTCGTCGGCCGAACCCCTGCAGAGCCTCACACCGCGCGAGCGCGAAGTCCTGGAACTGATGGCACAGGGCAAGGCGAACGGCACCATCGCCACCGAACTGGTGGTGACGGAAAGGGCCGTGAGCAAGCACATCGGCTCGATCTTCGCCAAGCTCGGCCTGGAACCGGACGACGGCACGGTCCACCGGCGGGTGCTCGCGGTGCTTGCGTACCTGGAGGGCAAGGGCAAGGGCAAGGGCACGCGCTGAGCGTGCTGGGGCCATTGCCTCACGCGGGCCGGAGCAGGTCCCAGCGGTTGCCGTACAGGTCCTCGAAGACCGCCACCGATCCATATGCCTCGTGCCGCGGCTCCTCCAGGAACCGCACACCGGCGGCCAGCATCCGCGCGTGGTCGCCCGCGAAGTCCTCGGTGTGCAGGAAGAAGCCGACCCGGCCGCCCGTCTGCGCGCCGACGCATCCCCGCTGCGTCTCGTCCTTGGCGCGTGCCAGCAGCAGCCCCGTCCCCTCCGTGCCGCGCGGCCGCACGACCACCCAGCGTGAGCCGTCGCCCCGGTCGGTGTCCTCCACCAGCTCGAAGCCGAGGGCGTCCGTGTAGAAGGAGACGGCTTCGTCGTAGTCGCGGACGACCAGGGTGACCAGGGCGATGTGCGGCATGAGGCTCCTCGGGCGGAAGGCGGGTCATGATGGGGCGAGCCAGTTCGTCATACGTAACACTACCCACCCCTGCGGGAACTGCGTCGACCGCACCACCATGACGTCCGTGGGGCACTCACCGGGACAAGAACTGGCCCTCGCTCGCGTGGACCGGCGCGCGAGGGCAGGATGCTGTATGCCGTGTCGCGTCGCCAGGAGGTCCCGCATGTCCAGCCCGAACCAGCCCGTACCGTTCACCGCCGACGACTACCGGGCCCGGATGGCGCGTGCCGTCGAGAGCGCCGCCGAGGCCGGGCTCGCGGGAGTGCTGGTCGCCCCCGGACCTGATCTCGTGTACCTCACCGGCTACCAGCCCGTGAACACCGAACGCCTCACCGTCCTCGTCCTCACGTCCGGCCAGGACCCGGTTCTCGTCGTCCCCACCCTGGAGGCCCCGGACGCCGAGCAGGCCGTCGGCGCACCCGCCCTCACCCTCCGGGACTGGACCGACGGCAAGGACCCCTACGCCGTCACCGCCCCGCTGCTCGACGGCCGGGGCCGGTTCGGGATCAGCGACAACGCCTGGGCGATGCACCTGCTCGGGCTGCAGCGGACGCTCCCGGACACCTCGTACGTCTCCCTCACCGAGGCCCTGCCGATGCTGCGCGCGGTGAAGGACGCCGCCGAGCTGGAGCGGATCGCTGCCGCCGGGGCCGCCGCCGACGCCACGTACGGCGAGATCCTCAAGGTGCGCTTCGCCGGCCGCAAGGAGACCGACATCGCCGCCGATCTGGCCGGTCTGCTCAAGCAGTTCGGGCACTCCCAGGTCGACTTCACCGTCGTCGGCTCCGGCCCGAACGGCGCCAATCCGCACCATGAGGCGGGCGACCGCACCATCGAGCGGGGTGACATGGTCGTGCTCGACTTCGGCGGCCTCAAGCACGGCTACGGCTCCGACACCTCCCGTACGGTCCATGTCGGCGAACCCACCGCCGAGGAGCAGCGGGTCCACGACATCGTGCGGGAGGCCCAGGAGGCGGGCTGTAACGCGGTCCGGCCCGGCGTCGCCTGCCAGGAGATCGACCGGGTGGCCCGCGCCGTCATCACCGAGTTCGGCTACGGCGAGCGCTTCATCCACCGGACCGGTCACGGGATCGGCGTCACCACCCACGAACCGCCGTACATGATCGAGGGCGAGGAACAGCCACTGGTGCCCGGGATGTGCTTCTCCGTGGAGCCTGGCATCTATCTGCCGGGCCGGTTCGGTGTCCGGATCGAGGACATCGTGACCGTGACTCAGGACGGCGGCCGACGCCTCAACAGCACCGCGCGCGAAATGGCGATCGTCGAGTAACCGGACGCGGTGGCCATGTCCGTACGAGTCGGAGCGCACTCGAAGGCAAGGGCCCTGCCGCGCGTTCCCGGAAATCAGTCGTCGGCCAGCACCACGCACGACTCCGGCGGCAGATGCAGCAGCCCGTCGTCGCCCGGGGCTTCCACCGGCTCCCACGCGGCCACCACCCTGCCTCCGGCTCCCAGGAGCCGGCCGCCGCCGAGCGGGATCGCGGCCGGCTTCTCGTCGAGGTTGACCGCGATTCGCAGATCTCCCCTCCGGTACGCCAGCCAGCGCGCCTGCTCGTCGTGTGCGGTCCGCACCGACGCCAGATCCGGGTCGGAGAGGTCGGGCAGGGTGCGGCGCAGTGCGATCAGCTCGCGGTGCCAGGCGTGCAGACGGGCGTGCGGCTCCTGAGCCGGTTCGCTCCAGTCCAGGCAGGAGCGGTTACGGGTGGCCGGGTCCTGCGGGTCCGGAATGTCGTCCGCCACCCAGCCGTGTGCCGCGAACTCCCGCCGTCTGCCGCTCCGGACTGCCTCGGCGAGCGCGGGATCGGTGTGGTCGGTGAAGAACTGCCAGGGGGTGCGGGCGCCCCACTCCTCGCCCATGAACAGCATCGGGGTGAAGGGCCCGGTCAGTACGAGGGTCGCGGCGCAGGCCAGCAGACCGGGGGAGAGCGTGGCGGAGAGCCGGTCGCCCAGTGCCCGGTTGCCGATCTGGTCGTGGGTCTGGGCGTAGCCGACGAAGCGGTGGGCCGGGGTGCGGGCGATGTCGACGGGGCGGCCGTGGGTACGGCCGCGGAAGCTGGAGTACGTACCGTTGTGGAAGAACGCGCTCGTCACGGTCTTGGCGACGGCGGCCAGCGGGGCGGCGGCGAAGTCCGCGTAGTAGCCCTGGGACTCACCGGCCAGCGAAGTGTGCAGGGCGTGGTGGAAGTCGTCGTTCCACTGGGCGTGCAGGCCGATGCCGCCGGCTTCGCGCGGTGTCGTCGTCCGCGGGTCGCAGAGGTCGGACTCGGCGATCAGCGAGAGCGGACGGCCGAGTTCGGCGGCGAGCGCGTCGGTCGCCGCGGACAACTCCTCCAGGAAGGTCAGCGCCCGCGTGTCGGCCAGGGCATGGACCGCGTCCAGCCGCAGCCCGTCGAGCCGGTAGTCGCGCAGCCAGGCGCGCGCGCTGCCCAGCAGATAGGCCCGCACCTCGTCCGAACCGGGGGCGTCGAGGTTGACCGCCGCGCCCCACGGTGTGTGGTGGGTCTCGGTGAAGTACGGGCCGAAGGCCGGAAGGTAATTGCCGGACGGGCCGAGGTGGTTGTGGACCACGTCCAGGACGACGGCGATCCCGAGGCCATGCGCCGTGTCGACAAAACGCTTGAGTCCCTCCGGGCCGCCGTACGGCTCGTGCACGGCCCAGAGCGACACTCCCTCGTACCCCCACCCGTGGGTACCGGGGAAGGGGCAGACCGGCATCAGCGACACATGGGTGATGCCCAGTTCGGAGAGATGGCCGAGCCGGGCCGCCGCGGCGTCGAAGGTGCCCTCGTCGGTGTACGTACCGATGTGCAGCTCGTACAGGACGGCGCCCGGGAGCCCCCGGCCCGCCCAGTGGTTGCGCCAGGTGTACGCCGAGTGGTCGACGACGGCGCTCTCGCCGTCCGGCCCGTCCGGCTGGCGGCGCGAGCGTGGATCGGGCAGCACCGGCCCGTCGGCCCCGCCGCCCTCGCCACCGTTCAGCACAAAGCCGTAGCGGTCCCCGTCCGACGCCTCAGCCTCGGCCGTCCACCAGCCGGCCCGTACGGGATCACGCTCCATTGCCCGCCGCACACCCGCCAGCCGCAGTTCGACCGAGTCCATATCCGGTGCCCATACCTCGAACAGCATGCAACGCTCCTCGTCTCCTCGCCCCCGTGCCCCCATGGTCGGCATCAGCCGCGACGGCTGACTCGCGACACTGGATCGAGCCCGTTACTGGCGATTAAGGTCTGGTTCTGATCATTGCCCCGCCAGGTTCTGCTCAATACGCACTCCTCAATACGCACTCCCTTCCCTACGCACTCCCTCTCTTACGGTTGTGGAGGCCGAGATGAATGTGCCGTCGTTCCTTCAACCGGGACACGGCCTACCGCTTCGCCGAGTACGCGGGCATCGTCGCCGAACGCCTCGCCGACCGCGTACCGATGTGGATCACCATCAACGAACCGGCCGAAGTGACGATGCTCGGCTACCCCCTCGGCGAGCACGCACCGGGCCGCACCCTCCTCTTCGACGCCCTGCCCGCCGCCCACCACCAGCTCCTCGCCCACGGCCTGGCCGTACGCGCCCTGCGCGGCGCGGGCGCGGACAACATCGGCATCGCCGTCTCGCACAGCCCCGTCTGGACCGAGGGCGCCGGCAAGCGGTTCGGCCTGGTCCACATCGACTACGAGACGCTGCGGCGGACGCCCAAGGACTCGTACGCCTGGTACCGCGATCTGATCCGTGTGCAGAAGACCGGCACCGGCGGCTCAGCCCACTGACCCGCCCGGCACCGGCGGCTCAGCCGCTCGCCATCAGCTCGTCAAGCTCCGGCAACGTGCCCCGGAGGTGCCCGGATCTTACGAACGGTCCCCTGTGTGATCAATACTTCGCGCCATGGTTGCTTCATGGTGGTCCCGGGCCCGACTGGGGATCTTTGTGCACTGGACGCCCGCCTCCGTACCGGGCTGGGCCCCGCCGTACGTCCCCGCGGACGAGCTGCCCCTGGCGGGGCGCCGCTCGCCGCTCGGCTGGACGTCGTACGCCGAGTGGTACGAGAACGCGCTCCGCTTCCCCGACAGCCCCGTCCGCGCCCACCACCGCGCGACCTACGGCACCCGCCCGTACACCGCCTTCGGGGGCGACTTCAACGACGCCCTGGACACCTGGGACCCCACCGCCTGGGCCCGCAGCTTCCGCGCCGCGGGCGCCTGCTACGCCGTCCTCGTCACCAAGCACCACGATGGATTCTGTCTCTGGCCCTCCGGGGCCGGGAACCCGCACCGCACCGGCTGGCACACCACGCGCGACGTGGTCGGTGAATTCTCCGAAGCCGTACGGGCCGAGGGGCTGCGCTTCGGCGTCTACTACTCCGGCGGTCTCGACTGGACCTTCGACGACCGTCCCATCGGCACCGGCGCGGACACCGTCTCGGCCGTCCCGCGCGGCAGCTACCCCGCTTACGCGGGTGCCCAGGTGCGCGAGCTGATCCGCCGCTACCACCCCGACATCCTCTGGAACGACATCGCCTGGCCCGGTTCCCGCACCGACGTCCAGCGGCTCGTGGAGTACTACCGCTTCACCGTCCCGCACGGAGTCGTCAACGACCGGCTGTTCCCGTACGCGCCGATGTGGCGTGCACTGCAACTCCCGGGCGCCAAGACCCTGTACGACCGCTGGGAGCGCCGCACCATCGCCCAGGGCGAGGGCTTCGTCCCGCGCAAACCCCCGTACTACGACTTCCGTACGCCCGAATTCGCCCGCTACACCGGCCCCGACCCGTACGAGATCACCCGTGGCATCGACCACAGCTTCGGCTACAACCGCAACTCCCCGCCCGAGGCGTTCCTCGGCCGGGACGCGCTTGACTCGCTGGTACGGAAGACGGTGTCCGCGGGCGGCAATCTGCTGCTCAATGTGGGGCCGCGCGGCGAGGATGCGACGATCCCCGCCGAGCAGCAGCTCCGCCTGGACTGGCTGGCGGAACTCACCCCTGAACTCACACCAGATTGATGCGTTCCTGGCTGATGCCATGCCCGGCCCGGGCGAACGCGACGGCCATCGGTACGTTGCCCCGGTCGGTGGCGCCCGCGATGAACTCGGCGCCCTCAGCGGCCAGGAAGTGCGTGCACTCCGCGAGCAGGTCGTACCCGTAGCCGTGCCCGCGCTGCTCGGGTACGACCCCGATGAAGCCGATGCACGGTCCGGACGGGTTGTGGGCGGGAACATGGATGCCCGCAAGCTCACCGCCGGGGGTGTACGCCAGCTGCCACCAGGAGCGCGGCGAGGGACACCAGTGGAAGAAGTCGAGTTCCTCCTGCGCCGCCTGCTCCAGACCGCCGGGGCCCTCGATGGCACGCCGGGCATGCGCGTCCAGTGTGACGGAGTGGACCCGGCGCAGCAAGTCGAGGATCACTGCGTCGTCCGGCTCCGGGCGGAAGACCAGCCGGCCGGGCCGCTCGGGCAGGCCGGACTCCGGCGTCCACCTGTAGCAGTACCGCTCGACCAGCGGCTTCATCCCGGCCGCGCGGGCGGCGTCGATCCGGACCTCGGCGGCGGTCCTGACGTCGGGCCGCTCCCGCCAGTCGGCCGGCAGGTTCAGCTCGTACTCGGCGTACAGCGGTGCGCGGCGCAGCAGTTCGGTGCCCGCCGCGTCCTCGCCGTCGGCGAAGTCGAACCAGTTGAGCAGCACCGGCTCGGTGTCGTCGGGCGCCGCCCACCAGGCGGCCCGGGCCACCACGACACCGTCGCGCAGGGCGATCCAGCTCCACTCGGGGCGGTACTCGCCGCCGTTCTGCAATGTGACATACCGGTGCCCGAAGGCGGCGCGGCCGACGAGATCACGGCCTTGCAGGGTGTGGAAAAGATGTGCGTCGCTCTCGGTGAGCGCGCGGATGACCAGATCGGTCATGGAAGAGTCCTCCGGAAGAAGCGATGCGCTCCCGGTCAGACCGAAACCGAAACCGCCCGGCGAACGGGACGGGAGCGCGGGAATGAAGTGGTGTGGATACGCACTGTTCTCGCCTCCTTCCTCGATTCTCGGGCGGGTGGTCACCGTAACCGACAGTCCGGCGGACCGTCCACCGGATTACCGGGACTCTTGCAGAAAGCCCCGGCGTTCACGGCGGGTATGAATGCATCTCGGGGCTGCTCTGACCTGCACTTCAGAGCGGGCGTTTTTGC
>NZ_JBEOVN010000258.1:0-8634 GCF_040295565.1 Streptomyces sp. NPDC002785
CGGGCAGTTGCCCGGCGGGGCCCGCAGCCCTCATCGCGTGTTCTCAGTCGTTTTCGCTCAGGACGACTCCGTACTCGTCGTCGTAGCCGTTGTCCTTCAACAGAAGTGACAATGTGGCGCGTTCACCGGTGAAGCGGACGTCGACGGTGCTCTCCTTCTCTCCCAGGAGGAAGTGGGCCGTGACCGGGTGCTGGGCGGCCTTGCCCCAGCGGGCCACCCAGCGTTTCGCGTCACCCTTCGAGCCTCCGTCCTCCGCCGCGAGATCGGCCAGGCCGTCGACGTCCCCGGCCTTGAGCCGCGCCAGGACCTGTTCCGCGACGGAGAGGCTGCCGGGGGTGGGGCGGCCGGTGACCGTCAGGTCGAGCTCGGAGGTGCCGTTCCTGACGCGGTCGGGCGTCTTGTCCGTGCTCAGGGCGTCACACCCGCCGAGGACCAGCACCGCTGCTCCCACCAGGCCGACCGCCCCGTATGCCCGCCTCAACTGCGCTTCCCCGGGCGGATGATGCTGATGGCACTGAGGTTCTTGTTGCGCTTGAACCATTGGTTCAGTGTCGTGTGGGCAGCTGTGCCGTGCTGGGTGATGTTGATGTTGCCCCCCTTGGCGGACGTGACCACTCCGGTGTGGTTCCACTTCTTGGACGATCGGTAGTAGCCGAAGATGATGTCGCCCGGACGGGCGTCGTATCGCGAGATCTCCCGGCCGCCCCGGTGGTTCTTCAGGTGCTGGCGCAGGTTGGCTGCGGCGGCCCAGGTGTAACTGTCGAGGCGGAACGGGCCGATGCTGTTGCGGAACCAGCGTGAGGCGTTCTTGCGACCGCCCTTGCGCTGCTGCATCTTTCCGCCCCAGTGCAGCGCCTTGGAGACGAAGTTCGCGCAGTCGGTGCCGTAGTCCCACTTGATTTTGACGTTGCGCTTGGCCCAGGTCGCGGTGCCCGAGTGATTGGGGGCGGCGCGCAGCGCGCCGGGCGCCCCGGGGGCGGGCACGGGCTCGTCGACGGGCATGCCGTCGGCGTCCAGCTCGATCGGGAGGGTCTCTTCGTCGCCCGTCGGGATGTCGTCGATGCTGTCCTCGGCGGGAGGGGCGACGGTGGCGTCCCGCACGGCGTCGCCCGTCGAGGGCAGGGTGACTTCGACGGCTGCGTCGTCGGCTTCTTGGCGCAGGACGCCGCCGGTGAAGACGAAGCGGCCGGGCAGTTCGCCCTCTTCCGGTTCCTGGGTGCCGTCGGTGTGGGTGAGCACGCTGTGCTCGGCGAGGGTGCCGCGTACCACCACGGAGCTGTCGGGGCCGGGGCCGGTCAGGACGTCGCCGAACGTGCTGGTGACCTCGGTGAAGCGACGGTTGTGGCGGGCGTATGCCTCGCGGCGGTCGGTCAGATCAGGCAACTGTTCGGCGAGCAGGTCCCGGAACATGGCGCCGTTCGGGCTGCTCGCGGTGGCTTGCTCGATGGTCGTGTAAGTGCCCTTGAGGACACCGGCTCGCGCGGCGAGGTAGTCGCGGACGGCCTTGACGTAGCGCTCCTGATCGGTCACGGCGACGGGCTTCGCGGTCGCGGACCGGGTTGGCTCGGAGGTACCGAAGGCCGAGGTTGCGGTGACCGTCACGGTGTGGTCGGCGCCGTTGGTGAGGGTGTCGAAGACAGCGCGGGTGTCCTGCACGGTGGTGCGGGCGACCTCGGCGGCACCCTGGTGGACGACCACGGTGTAGGTGAGAGTGTCTGCCGCGGCGCCGGGGTCGTTCGGCGGGTTCCAGATGGCCAGCAGACCGTGGTCGGCCGGGACGGCCTTGACGTTCTCGGGGCTGCCAGGGGCGCCGGAGGGGATGTAGGACACCGTCAGGACCGGGCGCAGGGCCGGATCGGCGGCGCGCGAGGAGTGGTAGACGACTCCGGGGGCGGCGGTCTTCTCGTCGCCGAGCTGGAGGCTCAGGCCGTGGTTGTCGGTGCCTGCCAGCCAGTCCGCGACGAGCGAGCCGAGGTTGAGGTCACTGAGCGTGGCGGGTAGTTCGTCGTCGTTGAGGAGCGGCTCTTCGTTGGCGGCGGCGGCGAGCTCCTGGCCGCTGAGGGAGGCGTCCCATGCCTCGGCGAGGTCGAGGACGGTGGCTGCGGGTTCGGCGCAGGTGGGGCCGTCGTCCGTACAGTCGGCTCGGTGCAGTTTCAGTCGGGCGTCGGTGATCCGGGCACCGGCAGGAAGGGCCGAAAGATCGGCGTGGAGCCAGCTGCGCCAGGCGGTGCCGCCGGGGGTCCCGACGCGCAGGGTGCCGTCTTCGACGGCTGCGCACGGGGTGCCGCCGCAGTCGGCGGCGCCGATGGGTGCGGTGGCGTCGCGCAGGACGGCGCCGGATATGTCGATGGTGCGGACCTGTGGGGCCGGTATGGCGGCGGGTGTCTTGGCGGTGAAGGTACGCTTGGCCGTCCACGGAGAGCAGGCCGCGTCACCGCAGGCCCGCATCGCCCACTGGTAGGCGCGTCCGGGCACCAGCGTACCCTCGGGGATTATCGTGGCGACGCGGTTGCCGCTGTTCTCGAAAGACGGCGGCAGCTGTACGTTGCTCAGGGCCAAGCCGGCGGCGTCGAACAGAGCGAATTCGCCGCGCACGTATGCGCGGTTGCCAGCTGTCAGCACCCCGGACAGCAGGGGTGTGGTTGTGTTCTCAGCGCCTTCCTGGAGCGCGGTCGGTACGTCCGGGACGGGCAGGACGACCGGCTTGGGGCCGACGCCGAACTGGTGAGCGGTCACGCCGGACAGCAGTCCGGCGGAGTCCACGGTGCGAGCGTTCAGGGTGTGCCAGCCCTTGGCGGGCTTGATCTTGATGGTCTGCGGCTTGCCGCCGGTACCGGCGGGGTCGTTGACCTGCTGCGGGGTGTTGGGGTCGTCGAGGCCCCACAGGTAACCGCGGCCGTCGGTGGACGTGGTGGTGAGGGTGCAGCTGATCTCGCCGGTCCTGTCGGTCCACTGGTCACGCGGGAAGCCCTCGCACGTGACCTGTGGCGCGGTGGGATTGCCGGTGTTCACCCGAAAGGGGACGTAGGCGCTCCAGGGGCCGTGCGCGGAGCCGTCGTACGCGCGGGTGCGCACGCGGTAGCCGAACGCGCCGAGCTTCTTGTCGGCAGGCAGGGACAGCTTGGCGGTGCCGCCGGAGGCGACGGCGCCGCTGGTACCGGTCCAGCTGTAGGTGCCGGCGTCGTTGAACGCCGGGTCCGCAGTGACCTCGAACTGGGCCCGCACCGTGCCGCCGTCGGGGTCGGTGACCTTCGCGGCGAAGGTCGGCGTCAACGAGGTGGCGTACGTGCGCTTGTTGAAGGTGTTGTACGAGGACGGGGAGAGTGCGACGGCGGTCGGAGCTCCCGGCGGATTGTTGTACGTCACCGACAGGACAGGCACGTTCTCAGCCGCGTTGCGGGAGTTGAAGCGCTTCCAGGCGAAGGAGTCCTTCTCGTCCGTCGCTCGGATGCCGAGCGTGTTCGCGGTGTTCGCGTTGGACGCCCAGGTCTGGGCCAGGGCGGTCACATCGGCGGCGACCCAGCCGTCGTCACAGCCTGAGCCGAAGCCCTTGGTCTGGCTGGACGTGGCCCACTTGCGGTTCCAGTTGGGCTGGTTGGTCCAGCGGGTGGCGGTGGTGGGCGTGCTGGTGTCCCAGACTTCCCAGTCACGAGCCTGGCAGGACCACGAGTGGTGGTTCCACAGCTTCAGCGTCGCCGACTTGACGTCCTTGCCCTTCACCGGCTTGGTGTCGAAGTGGAGAAAGGACCGCGCGACCTGCTCCGAGCCGTTGTTGCCGAGCTTGAGTTCGGTGGCGGTGGACTGGTCGGTGCCGTAGCCCTCCTGGACGAAGGTGGTGAACGTGGTGAGCAGGTTGACCGCCGGGTCGACGGTGACGCGTCACCTCCATGGCGACGGGCGCGCGGTGCGGATGTTCCCCGGAGCGTACGTCGGTGCGCGCGTCCCACATGACGGGAGCGGGCAGGATGCCCGCGGGCTTGCCCGTCTTGCTGTCGGTGAAAGCGACCCCGCCGTCGCCGTCGGCCTTGGCGGTCAGGCCCTTGGCCGTGAGTGTCATCCGCAGAGTGTCCGAGCCGTCAACGGCCTGGCGGGACTTGAGGACGAGGAACTGCTCGAAGCCGGTACGGGTGGCCGAGACCACGAGGTCGGCGTGCGGCAGCGCGTCGGGGTAGGTGGCCCGGGTATCGGCGATGCGGGGCGCGGTCAGCGCACCGCGCCAGCCCAGCTCGATGCGGCTGCCCTCTGGCGAGGTCAGCGTCACCAGCGGCGTCGAGGCGGCGACCGGTTCGACGGCCCGCAGCCGACGGGTGGCCGGGGCGTCGGCCCGTGCGGGCGTGGCCCCGCCGAGGGTGAGGCCCAGCGGGTGTGCCTTGGCCTCGACTGTTCCGTCGGCGGCCTTGGCGAGATTGATGTCGACGGCGGTCCAGGAGCCGTCGTCGTCGCGGAAGCGGACTGGGCCAGCGGCCTGGTCCTCGGTCAGGGTGCCGCTCGGGTCGGCCCATAGGGTTCGGGTCTCGGTGCGCTCCCCTACGACCTCGACGCGCTTGCCCTCCAGGCGTGCGCGGAGCAGCGCCGAGGTGACGTCGTCCTGGGGTCGCGGTGTGCCTGTCGGGCGCGGGGCGGCGGGTGCGGTGGTCGCTGCGAGCGCGGCGGCTGGTGCCGCCACCTCGAGTGCCAGAAGGCCGGAGAGCACCAGACCGGTGGTCGTGAACCACCTGGATCTGGACATTGCTGTGCTCAACAAGAAGAATCCCCTCCCGTAAAAAAGAAGTCAAGAACTTGTAAAGATAGCGGGGATTTCCTGCTCCATGATCACTCCTTGCGGCGCGACCCCGAGTGTCGGCAAACGATCGCGAACGCGAACGCCCCGGCGAGCTGGTGCACGTCGACATCAAGAAGCTCGGCAACATCCCCGACGACGGCGGCCACAAGACCCTCGGACGCCAGGGCGGCCGCAAGACCCGGTCCAGCGTCGGTTACAGCTACCTCCACAACGCCGTCGACGACCACTCCCGCCTCGCCTGCAGCGAGATCCTCACCGACGAGAAGAAGGAGACCGCGACTGCTTTCTGGAGCCGGGCCCACGCGTTCTTCGCCCAGGCCGGGATCACCGTCGAACGCGTCCTGACCGACAACGGCTCGTGCTACAAATCCCACCTCCAGCGCAACTGCCTTGCAGAGATGGGGATTTCACACAAGCGGACCCGCCCCTACCGGCCCCAGACCAACGGGAAGGTGGAGAGGTTCAACCACACCCTCCTCGACGAGTGGGCCTACGCGCAGCCCTACCGGAGCGAAGCTGAGCGACGCGACGCCTACCCCGCCTGGCTGCACACCTACGATCACCACCGCGGACACGCCGCGCTCAAGGGCCAACCACCCGCCAGCCGCGTCCCCAACCTCACAGGGCAATACACCCAGGTCCCCCCTCGAACCGGGGTGACAGGCCCAATGTCTCCGAAGCCGCCGCACAGGAGACTCATCTCCGACGGGATCGAAGGAGCCCGCAGGAGGAGGCCGGAATGAAGAGGGTCGCATCACCCGCACTTTGGCAGCCGCCGTTGCGCGGACTCGCGCTGGTCGCGCAGAAGGTGCCGCAGGCGGCCCTCTTCGTACTCATGGTGTTCTCGTCGGCCTCTCTCGGCCTGGGCGTCCTGCTGCTCCCCGTCGTCGTGGCGGCCGTCCGCAGGCTGGTGTAGGTCACTTGACCCGCACCCGAGGGGCCGTGGTGGACAGTCAGGCCGCCGAACTCCGCAGGATCGAACGCGATCTGCACGACGGCGCACAGGCCAGGCTGGTCGCGATGGGGATGAGCTCCCTGGACGCCGCGGACGCCCGGGAGTCTACCGGTCGTGCGCTCACCCTGATCACTGTCGTGGTGGTCGCCGCGCTGCTGCTCATCACCTACCGCAGTGCGATCCTGTGGCTGCTTCCCCTGCTCGTCGTGGGTGTCTCCTTCCTCACCACCCAGGCGGTCTCCGCCCTGCTCGCCAAGGGCTTCGGCCTGACCGTCGGCGGCGGGAACGAGATCGTCGTCACCGCCTTGCTCTTCGGCGTGGGCACCGACTACGCGATGCTGCTGCTCGCCCGCTACCGAGAGGAGCTGCGCATCCATGAGGACCGGCACCATGCCATGCGGACCGCCCTGCGCAGGGCCGTACCGGCCATCGCCGCCTCGGCCGCGACCGTATGCCTCGGGCTGCTCTGCCTCACCCGGGCCGACGTCGGGTTCAACCACACGCTCAGCCCGGGCGGTGCCGTCGCGATCGTCTGCGGACTTGCCGCGATGACCACGCTGTTCCCGGCCGTGCTCGTCCTGCTGGGCCGCTGGGTGTTCTGGCCCCGTATGCCGCGCGCCGGGGCCGCCCCGAAGAACGCCAACCACCTTCTGTGGGACAGGATCGGCGGCCGGATATCCCGGCGCCCGCGTAGCCGAGTCCCGAAAATGTGCAGCCGTAGTGCAGTGTGAGCGAAACCGGTTCTGCGGAAGCGGCTTGGGAGCCCCACGTCGCCATGACTCCGACCGCGGCTGTCATGGTCGCCGCGACCCCAAGGGCGACTCCGGCCCCGTGCCTCCTCGTGCTGCGCGGTCGGTCGCTTCGAGAGCGGCGCGAAGAACCGGGAGATCGCGGCCGCGCTGCGGGTGAGCGAGCGGTCGGTGGAGCGCTGGCGCCGTCAGTGGCGTGAGCGGGGTGAAGAGGGTGTTCGGTCGAAGGGATCGCCAGGGCGTCCGAGGCTTTCGGCAGACCAAATTGCCAGACTGGAGCGGGAGTTGGAGCGCGGTCCGCTCGCCCATGGCTGGGCTGACCAGCGGTGGACACTGGCCCGGGTGAAGACTCTGATCGGACGGTTGTTCCACGTCGGCTACACGGTGGAGGGGACGTGGCGGCTGCTGAAGCGCCATGGCTGGTCGTGGCAGCAGCCGGCCCGGCGGGCGATTGAACGTGACGACGGAGCTGTGGAGTTGTGGAAGAAGGAGGTGTGGCCGCAGGTAAAAGTACGGCGGCGGCCCGCGGGGCCTGGATCGTCTGTGAGGACGAGGCCAGTCAGTTGCTGAGGCCGCCACGCGCGAGGTCCTGGGGCCGGGTCGGCCGGACTCCGGTCGTCCGCGTCCGGGGCAGGGGTTCGGGACGGGTTTCGATGGCGGGAATGGTCTGCTTCCGACGCGGAGACCGGTCGAGGCTGATCTACAGCTTTCGCGTCCACCGGGGCCGCAAGGGCGAACCCAAGGGATTCACCTGGCAGGCCTACCGCGACCTCATCGTGCGGGCGCACCACCAGCTCAAAGGCCCCATCGTCCTGGTCTGGGACAACCTGCGTACCCATCTCATGCCGCAGATGAAGGACTTCATCGCTGCGAACGAGGACTGGCTGACCGTTTTCCATTTCCCGTCCTACGCACCCGACCTCAACCCGCAGGAGGGCATCTGGTCTCTGGTGAAACGGGCGATCGGCAACCTCGCCGCCGCGAACCTCGACCAGCTCGCCGCCGCCGTGAAGCGCAGCCTCAAGAAGACCCAGTACCGACCGCACCTCATCGACGGCTGCCTCATAGGCACCGGCCTGACCTTGACCAGCTGACACGATCAGGCCGACATCACACATTCAAGTTCAGTAGCCACCCAGGCACCTTCGGTCAGCGGTTCGCCGACGAAATTGATCCCAGGTCGGGTCCGCCCGGCGGGGTCATCACCGGCGCGGGCGCGGTCCTCGCGGCGACGTTCGCCGCCCTCACCAGCGCCCCACAGGTGGCGTTCATCGAAATCGGCATCGTGGTGGCGATCGGCGTACTGATCGACACCTTCCTGGTCCGCTCCGTCCTCGTTCCGGCACTCGCTCTCGACGTCGGGCCCGCCTTCTGGTGGCCGGGCCGCCCAGTGGGCCGGGACACGGCAGCGCAGACCGTCGGCGACGAGCCGGGGGAGACGGTCGCGGTCGCCGTCAGCTCCGGGCGGCGTACACGATGAGGTTGTCCACGGGGTGGCCCTGTGCGTCGAAGGCGCCGTCGCAGGTGATGAGACGCAGGGCGCGCTCGTTGGTGGCGCCGTAAACCCTCTTGGTCGGGAAGGCCTTCTTGCTGACGGTCTCAGTGCCGGTGACTCTGAAGTGGATCTCCGCTCCCCGGTCGTTGCGGATCGCGATGTCCGCCCCCTTGCCGATCTTCTTCAGATCATGGAAGACGGCCCTTCCGAAGCGGGTGTCGTTGTGCCCGATGAGGACCGCCGCGCCACGCTCGCCGGGGGCGGCGCCACCGGTGTACCAGCCGGCCGTCATGCCCTGCTCGGCGGGCGGGACCTGGACGGTGCCGTCCTCGTTCAGACCGAGCCGCATCAGCGAGCTGTTCACCCCGATAGAAGGGATGCTGACATGGGTGGGGCTCACCGCGGACCTCGGCTTCCCGGACTTCTCGTGCTTCTCCGTCCCCTTGGGCTCCGTGTCCTTCGGAGAGTTGAGCGAGCCCGGGACGCTGGATGAACTCGCGTCGGCGTGTGATGCGTCGGAGGAGCAGCCGGTGAGGGCCAGAGTGGCGAGCACCGGAAGTGCGGCGCGCCAGAGCGATGGAGGCGTACGGGGCATGGGGGCTCCAGAACGGGACGGGAGATGGGCAGTGGCGCCGCCCGGGACGGGGCGGCG
>NZ_JBEOVN010000259.1:0-8531 GCF_040295565.1 Streptomyces sp. NPDC002785
GAACTCGCCGCCTGAACCGCGATCAAGACCGCCGCTTTGCGGATTTCCCAACGGAGTCGTGAACGCCGGGGCTTTCACACAAGATCCCAGGTAAGGGATCAACGCCATGGTGACCGTCACCGCGGCACACGGTCCATGGGAAACAGAGGGTGGCCTGGAGTACAACGTGTACATCGCGGTCGTCGCACTGGCCATCGCCGCCATCGGCCCTGGGCGGCTCGCCCTGGACCGCCCCTTCCGCTGGGGGAAGGGCGGTTGGCGTGAAGCTGCCATCGCGCTGTGCCTCGGCGGCATCGGCTCCGCCATCGTGCTGAGCCTGTAGTGCCGTGGCCGGTTGGAAAGGTGAGTCCCCATGCGTCGCCGTACGCGCGGTGACCACATGAAGATGTCGCGCAGTGCACTCTGCGCTGCGGCTGCGGGCGACTCGAAGAGGTCAAGCTGTCCCGTTCGAGTTCGGCGCCCTCCACGGCACCGCGGATGGGGACTGCGCCCCGTGCTTCTCTGTAGGTTCCGGGGTCGCCGCAGGTCGGAGCCTGCGGCGATCCCGGAGCCGAACCCGGTGTCGCTGGAACGGCGGGCAGCGCGGAACGCGCCGGTGCCCGCCTTCTGATCTTCCGGGTTGGGGTGGTCGGAGCCCGCTCGCTACGCGAGCCCGGCCACCAGGTCTGCGACCGACTTCCTGCGCCCCGTGAAGAACGGAACCTCCTCGCGGACGTGCATCCGCGCCTCGGAGGCCCGCAGGTGGCGCATCAGGTCGACAATGCGGTACAGCTCGTCGGCCTCGAACGCGAGGACCCACTCGTAGTCGCCGAGCGAGAAGGAGGCGACGGTGTTGGCCCGGACGTCGGGGTAGCCGCGGGCCATCTTGCCGTGGTCCGCGAGCATACGGCGACGGTCCTCGTCCGGCAGCAGGTACCAGTCGTAGGAGCGCACGAAGGGGTAGACGCTGATGTAGTTGCGCGGCGTCTCGTCGGCCAGGAACGCCGGGATGTGCGCCTTGTTGAACTCGGCGGGGCGGTGCAGCGCCATGTTCGACCAGACCGGCTCCAGCGCCAGGCCCAGCTTCGTGCGCCGGAAGAGGTTGTATGCCTCCTGCAGCTCGTCCGCGGTCTCGGCGTGCCACCAGATCATGATATCGGCGTCGGCGCGCATGCCGGAGAGGTCGTAGGTGCCGCGGACGGTGATGTCCTTCGCCGCGAGCAGGTCGAACAGCTCCTGGACCTCGTCGGCGTAACCGGCACGGTCCGCGGGCAGGACATCGCGCAGCTTGAAGACGGACCACAGCGTGTAGCGGATGACCTCGTTGAGGTCCTTGGCCTTCTTACCGGCGTTGGGGATCTTCTCAGGCGCACTCATACGGCTATTGTCCCGCCTCGCTCCGTGTGCCCTGAACCGGGGTCGACGTGGCGATGATCTCTTCCCCGGACCCGCCGGTGACGTCGCGGACGATCTCGTCCGCGGCACGGTGGGCGCTCGCGATGCACGCCGGGATGCCGACCCCGTCGTAGACCGCTCCGCAGACCCGCAGGCCGGGCAGCTTGGCGACCTCGTCGCGGATCCGGGCGACCCGGGAGAGGTGGCCCACCGGGTACTGGGGCAGTCCGCCGATCCACCGGGTGACCGTGGTGTCCACGGGCTTCGCGGCCAGCCCGGTCGCCTCGGCGAGATCGCGCAGTGATACGTCGACCAGCTCACTGTCCTCGCGGTGCAGATGGTCCTCCTCGCCGTACCGGCCGACGGAGGTGCGCAGGACGAACAGGTCGGGGGCGGAATCGGCGACCCAGTTCCACTTGTGGGTGGAGAAAGTGGAGGCCTTGATGGTGCGGCCGTCGACCGGCGGTACGAGGAAGCCGGAGCGTCCCTCGAGTGCGCCGGTGGTGGCCACGTCGGAGCGGCGGAACGCCATGGTGACGAGCGCCATCGACGCGTACTCGACACCGGCGAGCTCGGCGGAGGCGGCCGGGGACTCGGCGGCGAGCAGAGTGGAGGCGGACCACGCGGGGGCGGCCAGCACGACGCCGTCGGCGGTGATCACCCGGGTGTCCGTGCGGACGTCCCAGCCGTCGGTGGTACGGGTCAGGCCGAGGACGGGGGTGGCGGTCACGATCTCCCCGCCCGCCGCGCGTACGGCGTCGGCGACCGCGTACGGCAGGGTGCCGACGCCGCCGTCGATGCCCTGGAACACCGGTCCGGTCTCCTGCCGGGCCGCGGCCCGCTCCTGGATGCGCCGGACACCGTCGAGTAGCGAGCCGCCCTCCCGCACCACCTCGAAGAGCTGCGGTACGGCGGCGCGCATCGAGATCCGGTAGGCGTCGCCCGCGTACACACCGCCGAGCAGCGGTTCCACGAGCCGGTCGACGACCTCGCGGCCCAGCCGGTCGGCGACGTACGCACCGACCGCGACATCGTCACCGACGGCGGTCGGGGTGAGGTCGCGCTCCTGCGCGATGCGCGCGAGGCCCTCCGGGGAGAGCACTCCGCTGAGCGCCATCGGGTCGCCCGGTACGCCCATCACATGGCCCTTGGGCATGGGCCACAGGGCTTCGCGTGTCCAGACCGATGCGGTGGCGGTGGCGGGTGGCTGGAGGCGGTCGCCGAGCCCGACGGCGCGTGCCAGGGCGACCGCTTCCGGGCGCCGGGCGAGCATCGACTCGGCGCCCAGGTCGACCTGGGCGCCCGCGATCTCACCGGTCATGAGCTTGCCGCCGAGCCGGTCGGTGGCCTCGAGGAGGGTGACCCGCAGCCCGGCCCCGAGTAGCCGGTGGGCGGCGGTGAGACCGGCAATGCCACCGCCGATGACGACGACATGACCCGTACCTGTGTCTGCGCGGTTTATTGAACGCTGCATGCCTCCACTCTCTCAAACCTCTTCCGAGTCCTGAACGTGACCGCTTCGAAACCGGTATCAGGCAACCCGTGCCCCCGCCCCGCACGTCGAACCGGCACCATCAATCACCCGTCCCGGGGGAGTAGTTATGCAGACAGACCGGCATCCTGGCCGTTCATTCGTCCCTTCATCCGTCCGTCGTTCGCGCACGATCCTGGCCGCCGGGCTCCTGGCCGGCCTCCTCGCGCTGAGCGGCTGCGGCGCCGCCGACAGTGCGAGCGACACGAGTGCCGGGGACGAGAAGAGTGCGGTCGCCCCGGCCAGGCAGGGCGCCGTGGACTCCGCGGCCGGAAAGTCGGCGCAAGGGGCGCCGGAGGGCGGCGGTTCGTCGGCGGAGCGCAAGAACCCCGATGCCCTGCCCGCCGGCAGCCATGTCATCCGTACCGCCTCGCTCTCCGTGGAGGTGAAGAGCGTGCCGAAGGCCGCTGCGGCGGCCCGCGCGGTCGCGGAGAGTTCGGGCGGTCTGGTGTCCCGCGAGGAGACGGAGCGGGTCGACGATACACGTGAAATGTCACATATCGTGCTACGTGTTCCGCAGGGCGAGTACGACGCGGTACTGCGGGATCTCGCGGGCGCCGGGAAGCTGTTGTCGCGCACGTCGTCGGCGAAGGACGTCACCGACCAGGTGGTCGACGTGGAGAGCCGGACAGCCACCCAGCGGGCGAGTGTGGCGCGGGTGCGCAAGCTGATGGAACAGGCCGAGAAGCTCACCGATGTGGTCGCACTGGAAGGCGAACTGAGCAGTCGTCAGGCTTCCTTGGAGTCGCTGCTCGCCCAGCAGGAGTCGCTGAAGGACCGCACCACGCTCGCCACGATCACGCTCGACCTCTCCGAGCCGGAGACGGTGGCGAAGGACGGCGGCGACGACCCCGGTTTCCTGGACGCGCTCGGCGGCGGCTGGCACGCGTTCGTCACGATGCTGCGGTGGCTCGCGATGGCAGCGGGCGCCGCGGCCCCGTTCCTGGCCGCGGCCGCCGTACTCCTGCTGCTGTGGCGGCTGCTGCGGCGCCGCCTGCCCGGACGCCGTGCGCCGCGGGCGCCTGAGAGCCTGTCGGGTGAGCAGTCCGATTCCTAGTCCACGCCCCCGGCGTCGTAGCGTGGTCCTCTCGGACTCGGGTGTCGAAGGGACCAGGCATGACGGCGGAGCGACTGGTGGTCATCGGCGGTGACGCGGCGGGCATGTCCGCCGCGTCACAGGCCCGCAGGCTCAAGGGTCCCGACGAGCTGAGCATCGTCGCCTTCGAGCGGGGCCATTTCACCTCGTACTCCGCCTGCGGCATCCCGTACTGGGTCGGTGGCGACGTCGCGGAGCGGGACGACCTCATCGCCCGTTCGCCGAAGGAGCACCGGGCCCGCGACATCGACCTGCGGATGCGCACCGAGGTCGCGGAGATCGATGTGGCCGGGCAACGGGTGCGGGCCGTGGACCGGGAGACCGGTGAGACGTACTGGACGGGCTTCGACAAGCTGGTGATCGCGACAGGGGCCCGGCCGGTGCGTCCGGCGCTGCCCGGCATGGACGCGCCCGGGGTGCACGGGGTGCAGACGCTGGACGACGGGCAGGCGCTGCTGGATTCGCTGGACCGGGTGGCGCCGGGGCGCAGGCGGGCGGTCGTCGTCGGGGCGGGCTACATCGGCGTCGAGATGGCGGAGGCGATGCTGAAGCACGGCTTCGAGGTGACCGTGCTCAACCGCGGCGAGCAGCCGATGGCGACGCTCGACCCCGACATGGGGCGGCTGGTCCATGACGCGATGGACGGCCTGGGCATCACCACGGTCAACCGCGCCGAGGTCACCGCGATCCACACCGGCCCGGACGGCAGGGTCTGCGCCGTCGCCGCGGGCGACACCTCCTACCCTGCGGACGTGGTGGTGCTCGGTATCGGTGTGGAGCCGGAGACGACGCTGGCGCGCGCCGTCGGCCTCCCCGTGGGCCCGCACGGCGGCCTGCTCACCGATCTGTCGATGCGGGTCGTCGGGCAGGACAACATCTGGGCGGGCGGCGACTGTGTCGAGGTCCTCGACCTGGTGGCGGGCCGTACCCGCCATATCGCGCTGGGCACCCATGCCAACAAGCACGGGCAGATCATCGGGGCCAATGTGGGCGGCGGCTACGGGACGTTCCCGGGGGTGGTGGGCACCGCGGTGAGCAAGGTCTGCGACCTGGAGATCGCCCGCACCGGGCTGCGGGAGAAGGACGCCCGCGCGGTGGGCCTGCGGTTCGTCACGGCGACGATCGAGTCGACGGGCCGGGCGGGCTACTACCCCGGGGCGCAGCCCATGACGGTGAAGATGCTCGCGGAGTACCGCACGGGGCGGCTCCTCGGTGTGCAGATCGTGGGCCGGGAGGGGGCGGCCAAGCGCGTGGACATCGCGGCCGTGGCGCTCACGGCCGGGATGACGGTGGACCAGATGACCGCCCTGGACCTGGGCTACGCCCCGCCGTTCTCACCGGTCTGGGACCCGGTCCTGGTGGCGGCCCGCAAGACGGTGACGGCACTGCGGCGGGCGGGCACCGCCTGAGTGCGCGGTGCCCGGTGTCCTGCGCCGCTCAGAGCCTGTCGGGTGACTTTCGATCGGAGAGCGGACGCGGCGTGGTGCGTGCGATTCCAAGGCGCCGGGATGGCCTTGGATGGGGTCTCCCCTGCTCCTTGAGAGCTTGGGGAAGGAGCTACTAGGCCATTTCGGCAACGCCGGAAGCGTGCGTGCCACGCCGTGCCCGCCCGATCAGAGGTCGCCCGACAGGCTCTCAGCGCGCGGTCCGTTCGTGCACGTACTCCACGAGCCGCGTCAGGGCGTCCGGGTCCATCGACGGCATCACGCCGTGGCCCAGGTTGAAGACATGGCCCTCGAGACCGACGGCCGCGTCCAGTACCTCCTGGGTCTTCTCCTCCACCGTCGCCGTCGGCGCGAACAGCACCGCGGGGTCGAGGTTGCCCTGGAGCGCCTTGCCGGGGCCGACGCGGCGCGCGGCCTCGTCCATCGGCACCCGCCAGTCGACGCCGACGACATCCGCGCCGGCCTCGCCCATCAGGCCGAGGAGTTCGCCGGTGCCGACACCGAAGTGGATGCGCGGGACCCCGTACGGGGCGACGGCCTCGAAAACCTTCGCCGAGGCGGGGAGCACCGAACGCCGGTAGTCGGCGGGGGCCAGCGCGCCCACCCACGAGTCGAAGAGCTGGACGGCCGAGACACCGGCCTCGATCTGGACCTTGAGGAAGGCACCGGTGATCTCGGCGAGCCGGTCGAGCAGATCCGCCCAGAGCTGCGGGTCGCCGTACATCAGGGCCTTGGTGTGCTCGTGGTTGCGGGACGGGCCGCCCTCCACGAGGTAGCTCGCGAGCGTGAACGGCGCGCCCGCGAAGCCGATGAGGGGGGTGGAGCCCAGCTCGGCGGTGAGCAGGCCGATGGCCTCTGTGACGTAGCCGACATCCTCGGGCGTGAGATCGCGCAGCCGGGCCAGATCTGCGCGGGTGCGGATCGGATCCGCGATGACCGGGCCCACGCCGGGCTTGATGTCGAGGTCGATCCCGATGGCCTTGAGCGGTACGACGATGTCGCTGAAGTAGATCGCGGCGTCGACCTTGTGGCGGCGGACGGGCTGCATCGTGATCTCCGCGACCAGCTCCGGCATCATGCAGGAGTCGAGCATCCCGATGCCCTCGCGCACCTTCAGGTACTCCGGCAGCGAACGCCCTGCCTGGCGCATGAACCAGACCGGCGTGTGCGGCACCGGCTCGCGCCGGCACGCCTTCAGGAACGCCGACTCATGGGTGGCGGATGTCTTCGTCTGCTGGCCCATGGGGCGATCGTTGGCACTCACACCAAGAATCTTCGCACGAAGCCGTAAGCAGCCGGGCCCGCCCGGGTGTCCCTCCCTGCGCGAGGCTCCGGTTCCGCCTACTCTTCCCCGCATGGCTCCGGCTCAGGGACAGTTCTCCGATCAATCCGATGGCGCTGACAGCAAGGACAGCGCGGAGGGTGGATCCGTCCCGCCCGCGTTCCGGTCGGCGGTGGACGCGTTGCACACGGCGCGGCTGCGCGCCGAGCTGGAGGTGGAGCCGACGCCGCCGCCCAAGCGGCTCGCTCCGTACGCGTACGCCCTGGAGGCCGCGGTCGTGGACGGCGAGGACGATCTCGCCGACGGCCGCCTCGTGCTGCTCCACGATCCGGCCGGGCACGACACCTGGCAGGGCACCTTCCGCCTGGTGACGCTGGTACGGGCCGAGCTGGAGCCGGAGATGGCCTCCGATCCGCTGTTGCCGGAGGTGTGCTGGTCGTGGCTGACCGGTGCGCTGGACGCGCGCGGTCTGCTGTACGGGGAGGCGGGCGGCACGGTGACCCGGGCCGGGTCGCACTACTTCGGCGCACTGGCCACGCGACGCCCGGCGACGCAGATCGAGATCCGGGCGTCGTGGACACCGCGCGAGAGCCGTGGCGGGGTGCCGGACACGGCAGCGCATTTGATGGCGTGGGGCGATCTGCTGTGTCAGATCGCCGGTCTGCCGCCATCCGGCCCCGCCGACGCCGCGGTGGTGACACTCCCCCAGCGGCGCGGGCCCCAGGCTCCCTGAATCTGGCCTGATCCTTTCCCTCTGCCGGTAACACTGCATCACAACCGCCACAAAGTCCCCGGCAACCTTTTCGTACAATCGACCATATGTCCGATTTGCCCGAATTGTTACTCACCAAATAGTGATCTTCCTCTAAAGGAGGACGGGTCTGCTGCCGAAGAGGTCAATGACCCTTCAAGCACGGTTCGCCCCGGCTTCATCCCCGAGCCGGCCCGTCCCGCCACTCCCCAGGAGGCCTGGTGTCCGTTCTCCTAGAGCAGCCCGCAAGCCTGGTCGCCTACCGCCCGAACAAGCCGACGGCCATGGTCGTCGTGGCCGACCCGCGCGTCCGTTCCACCGTCACCCGCCATCTGTGGGCACTCGGAGTACGTGACGTCATCGAGGCGTCGTCCATCGCGGAGGCCCGTCCCCGCGTCGGCAATCCACGCGACATCTGCGTAGCCGACGTCCACCTGCCCGACGGTTCCGGGCTGACCCTGTTGTCCGAGACCCGAGCCGCCGGCTGGCCGAACGGTCTCGCCCTCTCCGCCGCCGATGACATCGGCGCCGTACGCAACGCCCTCGCGGGCGGCGTGAAGGGCTACGTCGTCACCGGCACCCGAACCAATATCGGCCACCCCACCCGTCCCGGCGTCGCCCCCATCGGCGCCACTGCCGCCCGTATGCACCGCCGGCCCCCCGGCACCCCGAGCCACCCGGGCGGCTACCGCGAACTGTCCGGCCGCGAGGTCGAGGTCCTCCGGCTGGTCGCCGAAGGCCAGTCCAACAAGGCCATCGGCGTCTCCATGGGCCTGTCCGCCCTGACCGTCAAGAGCCACCTCGCCCGAATCGCCCGCAAGCTCGGCACCGGAGACCGCGCAGGAATGGTCGCCGTCGCCCTGCGAACGGGCATCATCCACTGACCCCCATACCCCTGCAGGGACACACAGCCATACGGACCGGCTGGTTTACACTCATCGGCGCCCGTCGACGGAACGGCTCGCCCGAGGAGCGGCGCCTCGCCGCGGCCTGGGAGAGCGGCATGGACAACGCGCCCCGCTTCGACGCCGCCCTGGGCACCGACATCATCG
>NZ_JBEOVN010000260.1:0-8454 GCF_040295565.1 Streptomyces sp. NPDC002785
CCCCGACGGGGGCGGCCGGGCACAGCGGCGGGAAACTACGAACCGTGCTGCGCAGCGAGGTCCCCGATCTTCGAGGTCCTGCTGACCCACTGGGACAAGGTGAGCTGCGAGGCCACGGCCGTGCGGGCCGGACCGCGCCGACAGGGGGCCTCATGGCGGCGTTCGCCTCGGCCATCCCTGGACATCCCGTGGTGCCCGGGGCTGTCGGCCAGGGCGTCGCGGAGAAGGAACAGGTGTGCGGGCAGGGAAGCCGGGCAGTAGTACCCGTCCCGGCACGTGGGGCAGGCCGCCAGGTGGGCTCCCGCCGAGATCGCCTCTTCGGCCGGTCGTTCACTGATCGTGCGGCGCTTCTGGGTTGCGGTGAGCATGGGGGGTGTCCTTCCTGTGCTGGGCTGCCGGTCGCGGGGTCGTCGCGACCACGGGTTCGGCGTGAGGGTCTTGGGGAGGGCGGCGCCGAAACGCCGAGTGAGAGAGATGGCGTCGAGGGCGCCGTCACTCCCGCGGCTGCCGTTGGGCGCGTCCGGGTGCCGCCGTGCGTCGGCGAGGATCGATGCCCGGGACCCGGAAGGGTGGTGCTCCGCGCCGGGCGTACACCCTGGCGAGCAGTCCGACGGCGGTGAAGCAGAGTGCGGTACGGAAGATCGCAGGCGCGACACCGGTGTCGGTGAGGTGTGTGGTCAGGTGAGGGGAGGACAGGACCGCCTGGCCACCGACGAGGGTGGCGACGCAGGCCACCGTCATCGATGCCAACACGACGTCCGTGAAGACCGCGGCCTTGGCCGCCGGCACGGGCAGCCGCCGGGGAACCGCGGTGGGTGTGGCCCGAGTGGATCCTGTGGAGCCCACGGCTGCCGCGGTGGCGAGCAGGGCGATCGTCGCGCAGCGCATGGTGCGCGGCTTGATCGATCCGGACTGGTATCCCTTGGTCAGGCTGTGGGCTTCGGTCATTGGCGAAACCTCCGTTCGCCCTCTCACCTTCGCCCAGGAACAGCCCCTCGCGCGTCGTCCCTCCGCAGCGATTCCCGGCTACCACGGCTGCGGTACTCGGCACGCCTGCCT
The DNA here is from genome assembly GCF_040295565.1 of Streptomyces sp. NPDC002785. Lineage (NCBI taxonomy): Bacteria > Bacillati > Actinomycetota > Actinomycetes > Kitasatosporales > Streptomycetaceae > Streptomyces > Streptomyces sp. NPDC002785. The sequence continues at coordinate 1,060 of NZ_JBEOVN010000260.1, forward strand.
ACGACCGGGTCCGGCACGCACGCACTGCGCCGGCGATTACGCGGACGTCTGTGAACCCTCTGATTCCGGCGCTGGACTGACCAGGCCGCACTGATAGGCGATGACGACGAGCTGTGCGCGGTCACGCGCCGCCAGCTTGGTCATGGCCCGGTTGACGTGGGTCTTGGCGGTCAGTGGGCTGACGAACAAATGTTCGGCAATGTCGTCGTTCGACTGTCCCAGTGCCACCAGCCCCACGACGTCGCGTTCCCGCCGTGTCAGGCACTCCAGCCGCTCGTGCACGTCCGCCGGGCACGGGTCCGGCTGGGCAAGGAAACGCCTGATCAGCGCTCGGGTCGCTGACGGGGACAGCAGCGCCTCGCCGGCGGCGATGGTGCGGACGGCGTCGAGAAGTTCCTCGGGCCGGGCCCCCTTGCCGAGAAAGCCGCTCGCACCGGCGCGCAGCGCCTCGGCGACGTGCTCGTCGTCCTCGAAGGTGGTCAGGATGAGCACCTTCACCTCGGTGAGGTCCTCGGACTCACTGATGAGCCGTGTGGCGTCGAGGCCGTCCATCTCCGGCATGCGGATGTCCATCAGGACAACATCCGGGCGCTGTGCACGCGCCAGCTCGAACGCCTCCTGCCCATCGGACGCCTCCCCCACCGTCTCCATGTCTTCCGTGGAGTCGAACAGCATCCTGAACGTGCCCCGCAGCAGGGCCTGGTCATCGGCAAGCAGTACGCGAATCGTCATGCCCGTCTCTCCTCGGTGGATTGCCCGATACCAGGCCGGGACGCAGCGGCAGCTCGGCCGTCACGGTGAAGCCGCCCCCCGGGCGCACCCCCGCGTACAGCACGCCGCCGACCGTGGAAGCGCGCTCACGCATCCCGATCAGCCCGTGACCCGTCCCCGGATGGGTATGGTCCGCTCCGGTTCGGCCGTCGTCCTCGACGGTGATCGTCAGCCGCTCAGGACGGTAGTGCAGGAACAATCGGGCATGGTCGGCCCCGGCGTGCTTGTGGACGTTGGTGAGGGCCTCCTGCACGATGCGGTACGCGGCCAGGTCGACCGCGGGCGACAGCGGTTCGGCGATGCCCCGCCGGTTATGGCTCACGGTCAGGCCGGCACGTTCGAACGACGCCAGAAGCGCCGGTACGTGCGCAAGGCCCGGCATCGGATCACGCGGCGCCACCGGATCGCCGGACTGCCGCAGCAGCCCTACGGTCACCCGTAGTTCGTCCAGCGCGGACCGGCTGGTGTCCCGGATGTCCTCCAAAGCGGCCAGGATCTGTTCCGGCCGCCGTTCCACCAGATGCACGGCCACGCCTGCCTGAGCGTTGATCAAGGCGATGTGGTGCGCGACGATGTCGTGCAGCTCGCGTGCGATCCGCACCCGCTCGGCCGCCACCCGCTGCTGCGCCTCCTGCTCACGCGTCCGCTCCGCGTTCTCCGCCCGCTCCTCCACGGCCGCCACATAGGCACGACGTGAGCGCACCCCGTCCCCGACAGCAGCCGGCAGAGCCGTCCACGCCAGCATCGCCGCGTTGTCGGGCGCCAGCCAGGAGCGCGGGTCGCACAACACGGCGGCGCCCACCAACACGACAGCCGAGACCGATCCCGCCATCCAGGTGGCACGCCGGTCGGTCAGCGCGGCCACGGTGTAGACCGACACCAGGACCGGGCTGATCACCAGCGGACTCTCCCGAATCCCGAGTATCTGAAAGGCCACCCCGCAGCCAACCGCGACGGCCAGTACGCCGAATGGGTGACGGCGCCGCCACACCAACGCAGAGCAACCGATAGCCGCCAGCACCACGACAGGCCACCGCAGGGAGAAATGGTGCGCGTGCCGCACGAGCGAGGCAGCCGCTACCGACAGCACGAACAGCACAGTCAAGCCCAGTGCCTCCAACGCACTGATCCGAGCCCGCGCCCCCTGCCTCCAACCGCTGATCACCGCCATGTCACCACCGTAGGGTCGACGGCTGCATCGGGCATCGTGTCGCGGGCCAGAGGTGCCTGGACCGCCGGTGTCCGTCCGTTCGCGGAGCCGCAAACCGAGGCCGCCGGGTTATGGTCACGCGGTCCTAGCAGGTTTGCACGGTCCGTACTGCCTCACTGAGGCATTTCACCCTTACATCCCCATAAATGCGCATCGCTTCCTGTTCGGCGATACGGTCGGGGCGTGCCGTCCGTCGTTGCCCCGGGGCCGGGTGTTCGCCGCCTCGTCATCACTCTGCTCCTGAGCCTGGCGATCGCCGCCCTGGTCCATGTGCTGACCTGTGGTGTGCAGGCGCAGGACGGGCACCATGTGTCGCTCCTCAGCGCCCCGCTGTCCGCAAACGCCCCGCTGTCCGCAGCCGCCGCCCCCCACACGCAGGGCGCGGGGCCCGTGGTGGACACCGCCGCCACCGCCGACTGCGAGGTGAACGAAGCGGGGCATCATCCAGTGGCTCCCGAGGGGTGCTGCGACGCGTCGGTGCTTCTGGGCGAGGCGCCGACGCGCTCCGGACCGCTCCTCCTGGCGGCGCTGCTGTTCACCTTGGCCGTCTGGGGACTCATGACGGCGGGCCCCTCGGTCCTCTCACGCCGCTCCGTCGGTCCCGTCACCGCCGGGCGACCATGCCCGGCGGGATTCTCTCTGCTGCAACTGGTCTGCGTCAGCCGTACGTGACGCGGCTCGTGCGCCCGGCCGCTCCGGCGACCGCCCGCACGAGCCGCCCGAACCCGTACCGCTCTCACGCGACGGCCCCGCCCCAGCTCGTGGCCGCAGAAGGACAAGGTCGCCATGACCGCTGCCATGCGCAGTATTTCCACCGATGACGTGCACGCCTTCGTGGCGGCACACGAACTCCCCGAGCCGGCAGGTGCGCCCCGCCGCACCCCCGCCGGCATGGTGGGCAATACCCCGGTCCTCTGGGTCGGAAGCCCTTTCACTCCCGCCGGCCGAGGCTTCTGGGCCAAACTGGAGGGCACAAATCCAGGCGGCATCAAGGACCGTCCGGCTCTTCACATGGTTGCGGCCGCCCGGGCCCGCGGAGAGCTCCGGCCCGACGCGCCCGTCATCGAGTCCACCAGCGGGACGCTCGGACTCGGTCTCGCGCTCGCAGGCATCACCTACGGCCATCCGGTGACGCTGGTCAGCGACCCCGGCATGGAGCCACTCATGGTCCACCAGCTCCGTGCCCTCGGCGCCCGGGTGGAGACGGTGGCAGAACCGAGTCCGGCCGGAGGCTGGCAGCAGGCGCGCAGGGACCGCGTCCGCTCCCTGCTCGCCGCGCATCCGGGCTCCTGGTGCCCCGACCAGTACCACAACCCGGACAACCCGGCGGCGTACGCGAATCTCGCCCTTGAACTCGCCGTCCAACTCGGCCGGGTGGACGTGCTGGTGGCCGCCGTCGGAACGGGCGGGCACTCGGCCGGGATCGCCCGTGCCCTGCGCGCGTTCTCGCCGGGCGTGCGGCTGGTGGGCGTCGACTCGGTGCGTTCCACCCTCTTCGGCCAGCCCGCCGGCGTCCGTCTGATGCGGGGCCTGGGCAGTAGCATCCAGCCGCGCAACGTCGACCACGCCGCCTTCGACGAGGCCCATTGGGTCGCACCGAACGAGGCGGTCTGGGCGGCCCGGCGGCTGGCGAGGCACCACTACGCGAGCGGCGGCTGGAGCGTCGGCGCCGTCGCGCTGGTGGCCGGCTGGCTCGCGCGTACCCACGTCCCGGGCACCCGCATCGCGGCGGTCTTCCCCGACGGAATCCACCGCTACTGGGACACGGTCTACAGCGACGATTACTGCCGTACGCACGACCTCCTCTCGCACCCGCCCGCTGACGACCCCGATGAGATCACCCATCCCGGCGAGCGCGTCGTGGAACGCTGGACGCGCTGCGTGAACATCACCGCGCCCCACTCGGACGAGGCGGCCACGCGATGAGGGAACTCTTCCGGCAGTTCCGCTCCTTCGGCGGCACCGTACGGCTGTTGATGGTCCAGCAGTTCACCATCAACACGGCGTTCTACATGCTCATGCCCTACCTCGCGATCCACCTCTCCGGTGGCCTGGGCTTGGCTGCCTGGGCGGTCGGACTCGTCCTCGGCGTAAGGAACTTCAGCCAACAAGGCATGTTCCTCATCGGCGGCACGCTCGCGGACCGGCTCGGCTGCAAGAGCATGATCATGGCCGGATGTGTGCTGCGGACCGTCGGCTTCGGACTGCTCGGTTTCGTCGACTCGCTGCCCGCGCTGATCCTCGCCTCGGCGCTGACCGGCTTCGCGGGGGCGCTGTTCAACCCGGCCGTGCGGGCCCACCTCGCACAGGAAGCGGGGGAGCGACGCGTGGAAGCGTTCGCGTTGTTCAACGTCTTCTACCAAGTGGGCATGTTCGTCGGCCCGTTGACCGGGCTGGCCCTGATCGCACTGAACTTCCGGGCGGTGTGCGCGGTGGCGGCGCTGCTCTTCCTCGTGCTCACCCTCGTCCAGGTCAAGGCCCTGCCCGGCCGAGGGCGCCCGGCAGCCACGGACGAGGCCCGCCAAGGAGTGCTCTCCGACTGGCGCACGGTAGTGTCCAACCGCCCCTTCCTGCTCTTCTCCGCAGCAATGATCGGCTCGTACGTCCTGTCCTTCCAGGTCTACCTGGCGCTGCCGTTGCAGGCGCAGCGGGCGGCTCCCGGGAGCGGGGACGGAGTCACCACGGCGCTGTTCGCCATGTCCGCGGGTGTGGCGGCGGCCGGACAGCTGCGCATCACCGCCTGGGCGCGGGCGCGTTGGTCCCCGAGCCGGTCCGTCGTGTACGGCCTGGTGCTGATGGGCGGCGCTTTCGCACCGCTCCTTGTCGCGGGCGCGCCGCCCAGGGGAGAGGGACTGCTGATCCGGGCGGTGGCCCTGGCACCGCTGTTCCTCGCGGCAGCCCTGCTCGCCCTCGGTACGGCCCTGGTGTATCCGTTCGAGATGGACACCGTCGTCACGCTCTCCGGCGAGCGGCTGGTCGCCACCCACTACGGCCTGTACAACACCATCTCGGGCGTCGGGATCACCGTCGGGAACCTTGCGACCGGCGCGGTGTGGGATGCCACCACCGAGCAACCGCGTTTGCCGTGGCTCATGCTGTGCGTAGTGGGGATGGTGTGTGCCGCCGCGATCGCCGGCTTGACGCGCGCCGGGAGACTCGGTCCCCTCCGGACCGGCCGGGCGGGGGAACCGGTTCCGCAGAGTTGAGGCAATGCAGTCCGGCGCGATGGCCTGCTCCGCTCTTCGGAAAAGCTCCGCGATGCGGCCGAAGAGCCTGCCGCCATCTCGGAATTCGTACACCCCGGCTTCCGCCGTGGCGAGGATGTGGCGGCGTCCACCGCGGTCAGGGCCTGCGGTGCGCCACCGGGGACGGTCCCGGGCCCGGCCATGTCTTTCGCCCGTCCTCGCCGCGGCTGACCCGGCCCGATGTGCTGATCCGGGCGGGCCGCGGAGCCGAACCAGCTCCGACGGCTCGCGGACCGGCGGCAGCCGGCAGATCACCGGGCGGACTTGTAGGGGCGGCGTGCCGGAACCTAGAGTGTGCGCGTCGTGGTGTTCGGGAAGACCGGTGACAGACTCCAGGGAGTCTCAGGCCGGAGCGGCCCTCGCCACTGTGATCGGGGAGTATCCGTCCCAATGACGCCACTGGCCGCAGAGCGCGGCTGGGAAGGCAGGGGCGGGAACGAGCGCGAGCGAACCCGTCAGCCAGGAGACCGGCCACGGCATCTCACGAAGTTATCCACGAGGTGCTGGAGCGTGACCGTATGACCCTGCCCAATTCTGCCGTGTTCAAGTGGCGGCGCGAGGACACCCTCCGAACCGCGGGACTGCTCGCGGTGATAGCCGCCCTGCATGTGGTGGCGTTCGGCGTGCTGTTCCTGCTCGTCGTGCCGCAGCACTACGAGGTCGGTTCCAAGGCGTTCGGGATCGGACTCGGGATCACCGCGTACACGCTCGGCATGCGGCACGCCTTCGACGCCGATCACATCGCCGCCATCGACAACACGACCCGCAAACTGATGGCCGACGGCAAGAGGCCCGTGTCGGTCGGGTTCTGGTTTGCGCTCGGGCACTCCAGCGTGGTCATTGCCATGGCCGCGCTGGTCGCCGGGGGAGCGCAGCTCGCAGGGGTGCTGATCAACGAGAATTCGGGCACGCACCAGGTGCTCGGCGTGGTCGGCACGACCGTCTCCGGGGCCTTCCTCTACCTGATCGCCGCACTGAACCTCGTTGCGCTCGTCGGTATTCTGCGCGTGTTCAGGGCGATGCGGGCCGGCCGTTTCGACGAGGCCGAGCTGGAGCAGCATCTGGACTCGCGGGGGTTCATGAACCGGATCCTCGGCCGGTTCACCCGGTCCGTCACCAGGCCCGGACAGATGTATCCGCTCGGCTTCCTCTTCGGTCTCGGCTTCGACACCGCCACAGAGGTCACCCTGATGGTCATGGCGGGCAGCGGCGCCGCAGCCGGTCTGCCCTGGTACGCGATCCTCTGCCTGCCTCTGCTGTTCGCCGCCGGGATGAGTCTGTTCGACACGCTCGACGGGACGTTCATGAACTTCGCCTACCAGTGGGCCTTCTCCAACCCGGTACGCAAGGTCTTCTACAACCTTGCCATCACCGGCCTGTCGATCGCCGTCGCCTTCCTCATCGGCACGATCGAACTGGTCACCGTACTCCACGACAAGCTCGATCTGCGGGACTCGGTCACCGGCTGGATCTCCGGCATCGACCTGGGCAACGTCGGCTACATCATCGTCGGACTCTTCGTGCTGGTGTGGGCCGCGGCGTTGGCCTACTGGAGGTTCGCGAGGGTCGAGGAACGGTGGGCGGTCCGCGCCGCCGACAGCGGCTGACGGCGACTTCGGTGCCGTAAAGGACCGGGAGCTGCGCGCTGCGGACACCCGCCGGGGCCCAGGAAGGAAGAGTCCCGGGCACCGGCGGTGTGCTGACGACGGCCCGCCCGTCTCACGGCAAAACGGGCAATACCGGAGTCACTGACCGGTGATCGAAGGCGATCAGCGGATCACCGGTCGACGGGTGCTCGACCGCAGCCGCCCGCACACCGAACACCTCCGCCGGCAAATCGGGTGTGAAGACCTCCAGCGGAGTGCCGGATGCGACCATCGCGCAGTCGTGCAGCACATGACAGGAGGTCATGAGGAAGCCGGCTGCCGAGCCGGTCGGGCTGCCGTCCGATGCAGCCTCGGAGCCGGTGCCGCCGCAGGCGGTCGCAAGCAGCACCAGGGCGACGAGACCACCACTTGCCGGACGACCATTCAACAGAATCCCACCCTCGGCGACGCGTTCGGACCGAATCGCTGATCGCGACTGGCGTTGAAGTAGTCGTAGAGCCGGGGGAGGGAGTTCCCGGGACGGAAAACGGTCCGGGGCCGCGTGGTGGGTGCACACCGCGCG
>NZ_JBEOVN010000261.1:0-8383 GCF_040295565.1 Streptomyces sp. NPDC002785
GCTTCGCGAGCCCGGACCGGTACAGGCAGCGCTATCGCTGCCTGTACCGGTCCTTCGGCTTACCAACCACTGTTGAGCCTTTGTGGGTGGCCGGTGCGAGCCTGCGGTCGGGGGCGCGGGAATGTCCCGAATATGCACAGGCAAGTACAGCCAAACCAAACGTGCACGGGATCGGTGCGTGGCTTGTGTCTCAGCGTGCGGCGATTGTGGGTCTGGCAATCAGCCCAGTGCGGAGGCGAGTCGTGCTGCTCGGTCGGTGAGGTGGCGTCGTTCCGGCGCGCTGGTGGTGCGTCAGGCGGCATCGCGGTAGGTGCTGGCCGCAGCGTCGTGCTCCCCAAGCAGCTCCAGGAGGTGGGCGCGGGTGGCGAGCAGGCGGTGGTGGCGTGCCATGCGCTTGTCCGACTCCAGTGTGGCGAGCAGGTTCAGCCCGGTGGTCGGGCCGTACACCATGGCGGCGGCGACCGCCCGGTTAAGGGTGACCATCGGGTTCGGCGCGAGATGTTCCAGCAGTTCGTACAAGGCAAGGATCTGCGGCCAGTCCGTGGCGTCGACGTGCTCGGCCTCGTCGTGGACGGCGGCGATGGCCGCCTGCAGCTGGTACGAGCCGACCTGCCCCTTCGGCAGGTAGCGGCTGATCAGGTCGGTCCCGTCGCCGATGAGCCGAAGGTCCCACCGGCTGCGGTCCTGCTCGGCCAGGGGCACCAGGTCGCCGTCGGGACCGGTGCGTGCAGGGCGACGTGCGTCGGTGAGCAGCATGAGTGCCAGCAGCCCGGCCACTTCGCCGTCATCGGGCAGCAGGCGGTGAAGCAGGCGGGTGAGCCGGATCGCCTCGGTCGTCAGGGCCGAAGCGGTCAGGTCGGGGCCGCCGGTGGTGGTGTACCCCTCGTTGAAGATCAGGTACAACACGTGCAGCACCTCGCCCAGTCGCGCGGTGCGGTCAGCTGGCGCCGGCATGCGCAGTGGGGTGCCGGAGGTCTTGATGGTCTGCTTGGCCCGGCTGATGCGCTGGGCCATGGTCCCCTCGGGGACGAGGAAGGCCGCAGCGATCTGCGCGGTGGTCAAGCCGCCGACCGCACGCAGCGTCAGCGCGATCCGGCTCGGCGCGGACAGTGCCGGGTGGCAGCACAGGAAGAACAGCGCCAGGGAGTCGTCCCGGTCCGCCTCTGATTCCTCGTCGGCAGCGCGGCTGAGCAGCTCCGCCTGTGGGGTGGCCAGGGCGATGCGCTCCTCGCGGCGCCGGCGCGCCTGCTCGCTGCGTATCCGGTCCACCAGCTTGCGGGAGGCGACGGTGACCAGCCAGCCCCTCGGGTTGTCTGGCGTTCCCTCGGCCGGCCATTGGAGGGCGGCGGCGAGCAGGGCGTCCTGCACGGCGTCCTCGCACGCGTCAAAGGCGCCGTAGCGGCGAACCAGCACGCCGAGGACCTGCGGCGCCAGCTCGCGCAGCAGGTCCTCCACGCCCTGATCCATCGTCGGATCCACGCTCACAGCTCAGCTGCGGACTCGTGCAGGATGGGCCACAGCTCGACCGGTTCGGTGTCGGCGAAGGGTATGTCCGCCGCGATCTGCTGCGCGCGCTCCTCGCTCTCACAGTCGAGCAGGTAGAAGCTGGCGATGTACTCCTTGGTCTCCAGGTACGGGCCGTCGGTGACCGCAGGGGTCCCGTCCTTGCGGCGTACGAGCCGGGCGTTGGCCGCGTCCGCCAAGCCGTAGGCGCCCAGAAGCTCCCCGGTCTCCCGGTACTTCTTGTTGAACGCCTCCTGCCTGGCGATCGCCTCCGGCCACACCTCGGCCGGGAAGGAGTCCCACTTGGCCTGGTTGCCGTAGATCATCGCGACGTACTTCATCTCGGGTGTCCCTTCCGTTCCGCGCCCCGCTGGCGCGTTGTCACCCCTCAGTCGGAACAGGAAACAGGTCCTCGACATCCGACGACACTCTGTTCAGCTTTTCTTCCGAACCGCCGCTGACAGGTTCAATCGCTGCGAGCGACCCAAACGATCAACCTACCCGGCATCCCCTTCGATGGAACAGCGGTCTGTGCACGTTCACGCGTACCTAGCCGTGCAGATAGAGGACCTGTAGATCGCCAGGTTCTACCCGAACGGCATACATGCGGCTGTCATCCCGATCGGCGCCTCGACGTCAGTCGTTCGATATGCCTGATATGACAGGCATTGGGAGCGTAAGTACGTTCAGTCACGGGTCGTCTGCTCAGTCGGCCTCTCTGAGACAGGAGAAGTGACATGGTTCCACGTTCCACCGTCGTGACCGCCGCCATCGCGGCCGTCATGGCCCTGACCGCCACCGGCAGCACCTTCACCTCGGCGGCCACCACCGAGCCGGTCCAGGCAGACCCGGATGTCCGGCAGGCCGCCGCCCCGGCTTCGGCCCCCAACAGCGGGGGCGGCGCACGAAAGCGCAACCAGGGCAGAGGCGACGAGAGCAGGGGCAGCAACGAAAGCAGAGGTAGTGAGGGCAGGGGCAACGGCGAGGGCAGGGGCAACGACGAGAGCAGAGGTGACGGCGAGGGCAGGGGCAACGACGAGAGCGGAGGTAACGGCAGGGGCAGGGGCTACGGCGAAAGGAGAGGTGACGACGAGGGCAGGATCCACTTCAACGAGCGGACGTACTCCGCCTACCCTGGCGGCTGCGTCACCGCGGCCAGCGGCCTCGGCTCCACGAGCTTCAACATCTTCAACGACAGCCGGAGGACCGTCGAGGTCTTCCGCGGAGCTACCTGCGACAACGGTGGCCCCGTCGCCATCGTCGGACCCTACGGCGCCACCGCAGGCGTGTTCGTCAATAACGGAGTGGGAGGGAGCTTCCGAGTGATCGAATACGACTTCGAAGACGAGTGACGGAGTCGTCCGCGTGACGTGACGTAGAACCCCGGCCCGCCGGAATCGGGCCGTGGTGTCCTCGGCGGCGTCCTTGTCCGGGCACCGCAACCGGGACACCCCAGTTCCAGATGCCCATGCCTGCCCCTGACCCACGCCCGATCAACCTGCACACCTGTCACGCCGAACTGAAAGCGAACAGCGAGGCACCGCCTGCCCGGCCGGAAAAGACGCACCGTACGTGGTTATCGACCCCGGCCGGACCCGGCAACTGGGATGTCCGTGATCCGCCGCACCCGCACGGAGACGTTGCATCAGGCCGTCAGCCGGATCCCGGTGACCAGATGCGGACGGATGCGGACCGCACAGTCCATCACCCGGTCCGACCAGGGCCTGATCAGCCGTTGGTAGCGCATCAGAGCATCCGGATCGGTCACGGGGCGACAGTAACCCGTCGCGACGACACTCCAGCCCAGATGGGTCAGCGGATCGATGTCATCCGCCTGGTAGGCGACCACGACTCCCCGGTCACCATGGTGCCGGGCCTGGGCGAACAGGTCCGAGTCCTGATGGGTCCGGATGACGATCTGACCGCGGTCCAGCAGATGGTTCACCGGCCGGATTGCGGGCAGCGCGCGCTGGGTGAAGACGATCCGCCCGAGCGACGTTCCGCCGAGCAGGCTCAGCGCCTGAGCGCCCGTCAACTCAGCTGTGTGGCGTGGTCCGGCGGCCGCCGGGGGCGGCGCCGACGGCGTGGGCCCGGCCGCGGGCACGGACGACTGGGGCGACTGATGACCTGTGTGGCTCATGGGGCGGCCTTGCCTCCTGATCTGCTCGCCTGTTGCACGAGTACATCGCGTGCTGCCATCCCCACGCCAGGGCCGAACGGCCCAGGGCCGAACGGCCCTAGCGGCGTCGGACCACCGGTGGGTTCACTGCGGTGGACCGCATGCTGCGGGCCGGCCCAACGGCGGCTCCGGGGGCCGGACCGTGGCTTGTGGAGCGTTCGGTCGGAGCGGGCGGTGTGGATGTGTACAGGAGGAGAACGCGTTGATCGCGGTCGTCGGACACAGAGACCTCAACAACAGAACTCTGGCGCTGGTGGAAGCTGAACTGAGAGCGAGGCTGGACTGCCTGGCAGAGGGTGTGGCCACTCTCGTACGGGTCGGGGCGGGGCTGCCGCTGATGTTCGGGCGCGTCGCCCGGGAGGCCGGACGGAAGCTGACGGTGCTGCTGCCGGCCCAGGGTGCGGTGCCCGCAGTGTTGCCCGAGCGGGACCGGCGGGCCGCAGGGGAACTGCTGGTCCTGGCCGAGAACGTACGGTTGCTGGCTTTTGATCCGGCCGACCGCAACGCTTGTGTCAGCGCCGATGAACGTTTGGTGGAGACGTGCCGGACCGTGCTCGCCGTGTGGGACGGTTCGCCGTCGGACGGCCGGGACGCCACCGCACATCTGGTTGCCTTCGCCCGGGCGCGGGGAATCCGGGTGGAGGTCGTCTGGCCGGACGGCTCCGTGCGGGGGCGGGCATGAGCGCGTCGGCGCGTGAGTCGGAGTTGGTAGCGCGAGCCCTCGAGGCCGATGGCCGGGAGGTCCGCTCCTCGCAGGACAGAGCGAGCGACGGTGCTTCGGCATCGAGCGACGAACGGGAGCGGACCGGGGCGCGCCAGGGATTCGCGTGGCTGCTGATGATCACCGCAGCCCTCGGGCTGCTGGGCTCCTTCGTGATCACCACCGACAAGTTCGAACTGCTCGCCGACCCCGACTTCGTACCCACCTGTTCGCTGAGCCCCGTGCTGTCCTGCACGGATGTGATGCGCAGCGAACAGGCGTCGGTGTTCGGCTTCCTCAATCCGCTCCTCGGACTGATCGCCTTCGGGGTGGTGATGGGGACCGGTGCGGGCCTGCTCGCGGGTGCGCGCTACCGGCGGTGGTACTGGCTGGGGCTGAACCTGGGCACCCTGTTCGGCGTCGGGTTCTGCATGTGGCTGATGACGCAGGCGTTGTACGACATCGGCGCGCTCTGCCTGTGGTGCGTACTCGTGTGGGTGGCCACCATCTTCATGTTCTGGCACACCACCGTGCACAATCTGCGCCATGGCGTCCTGCCCGCCCCACGCGCTCTCGTCGCGGCGGTGCTGGAGTTCCCCCTTGTGGTGCCGATTACTTGGTGCCTGGTCATCGTCATGCTGATAGCAACCCGGTTCTGGTCGTACTGGCAGACGTTTCTGTGACCCGTACGATGCCGGTGGTGTCGTGATGGGTGTGCACGGCCGGGACTCCGGCGGCGGCCAGCCGGGCGGCGACGGCCGGCGCGGAGTCGCTCGTGAGGGCCTCGGGTGCCAGGGCCAGATAGACGTGCTGCCGGGCGGCGGCCCCGGGACGCTGCGCCAGTATTCCGTCCAGGGCACGCAGACCGGGCGCGGAGAGGCCGGCCGGATCGGCCGGCCCGGCCTGACCGGCTGTGAGGACGGTCAGCCAGGGGCGTCCGCGCCGGAACGCCTCCAGATACGCCGCGTCGTACATGCCCTCACCCACCCTTGCATCCAGCAGCAGCCGCACCCGGTGCGCACGGGAGCGTTCGGCGTCGATCTGCTGGAGCAGCGCCTTCATCGCGGCCCATCCGGTACCGGAGGCGATCAACAGAACGTCGGCGGAGGGGGTGTGATCGGGCAGGACGAGCGCGCCGCGCGGCGCGCTGAGGCGGACGGTGCCGCCTTCTCGCGTGCCGTGCACCAGCGCATCACTCACCCCGTCGGCGCCCCGGGCCCGTACATGGAACTCCAACTCGCCGTCCGGATGCGGCGCGCGGGCCAGGTAGTAAGGACGCCACGCCTGCTCCAGCAGCGGCGACTCCAAGGACGCGTACTGCCCGGCACTGAAGGAGTAGGGCTGATGGGGGCGCACCCTCAGCACCGCGAGATCCGGAGTACGGAACTCGTGCGAGGTCACCGTCGCCTCCCAGCTCGACGGTTCGGCGATCGCCTCGTCCGCGCCCCTGACCATCGCCGAAACGGCCAGCCGCAGCATCCGCAGCCAGGCGTCCTCCAGCGCACCTGTCCACCGGACGCCCGCACGCATGCGCAGCGCCTCGACCAGTGCCGCCTCGAATACCTCGAAGTGCGCCGGGCGCACACCGAGCTTGCGATGGTCGCGACCCAACTGTGTGAAGGTGTCGATCATCTCGTCCGTACGGTGCAGATTGCCGATCAGATAGCGGAAGATCCCGACGAGATGGGCCTGCTGGAACGCCATCGACTCGGGGAACAACGACCGCAGATACGGATGCCGCCTGAACATGACCCGGTACAGCTCGGCGATCAGCTCCTCCAGCGGGCTCACCAGCGGCAGGAACTCGCTGATCAGCTGCTGGTCGGCCGTTCCGTCGTACGCCGGCGGTGCCTCGGCGCGCCACGGTTCGGCATCAACTCCGTCCGGGGACAGGATGCGTCGTCGCAGCCGCATCGCGTCATGCCGCGCGAGCAGTGCGTGGTAATCCTCGCTCGGGGTGTTCATGGACCGGTGACTCCTTGGGACAGTACGGTGGGGGGCCGGACGAGAGACACCCGTGGTGCCCGGATGATCTCGGCGGCGTCAGTATGGCACCGCGTCCAGTCCGCCGACCGGCCCCTGTCACAGGGTCTTTAGGCCCTGTTCACAGCCCGTTCGGCATGCTGTGAAACCCCGGCGAAAGGATTTGCGGGCGGGACGCACATACTGGTTGTCGCCCACCCCTTCCCCGAACCGATCGAGCATGGTGTGAATGACCTCGCGAAGTCCCCGCTGAGCCCGGCCCCGTCGCAGTCCGCCGATCCCGTACGCGTCTTCATCCTCGACGACCACGAGGTCGTCCGGCGCGGCGTACGCGATCTGCTGGAGGCCCAGGACGGCATCGAGGTGGTCGGCGAGGCGTCCAACGCCCGGGAGGCGCTGGCCCGCGTACCGGCCAGCAGGCCACAGGTTGCCGTACTGGACGTACGGCTCGGCGACGACCCCCGCGGTGACCACGCCGGCATCGAGGTGTGCCGGGAACTGCGTGCCCTGATGCCCGAGCTGGCATGTCTGATGCTGACGTCGTTCGATGACGACGAGGCACTGTTCGACGCCATCATGGCGGGCGCGGCCGGCTACGTACTGAAGCAGATCAACGGAGCCGATCTGATCGCCGCCGTACGCACGGTCGCGTCCGGTACCTCGATGCTCGATCCGCGGACGACCGCTCGCGTGATGGCACGTCTGCGGGGCCCCCAGCAGACCCCCGCCGAGGAGTCGGAGGCATCGGAACTGGACCAGCTCACGACCAGGGAGCGCCAGATCCTGGACCTCATCGGCGAGGGTCTCACCAACCGCGAAATCGCGGAACGCCTCTTCCTGGCCGAGAAGACCGTCAAGAACCGCATCTCCTCGATCCTCGCCAAACTGGGCGTCGGCCGCCGGATTCAGGCCGCGATGCTCGTCGGCCGGATCAAGGACCGTCGGGGGCAAGCTCCGGTCCGGCGAGGCTGACAGGTGCTCAGGCATCAGTCGTGGAGCGGGACGCGCCACGTGATCCGGGTGCCGCCGTCCGCCGGCCTTTCGATGGCGAGTGTGCCGCCGCACAGCTCCGCCCGCGTACGCATATTGTCCAGCCCGCCGACGCGCCTGGCCGGCTGATCGCCGTAGTCGATCGCTGTCCCCGTTCCGTCATCGATCGCTGTCCGGGTTCCGGGAGTTGTCGGGTCACCGTTCGGGATGCCGATGCCGTTGTCCGTGACGGTCAGAGTCACCGCGTCGTCGGCCGACAACACGATGCCGATACGACTCGCACGGGCATGGCGGGACGCGTTGGACACTGCCTCGGCGGCGACCGCCACCACGTGTTCGGCGAGTTCGTCCGGGACGGTGGTGTCCACCGGCCCGTCGATCCGCACAGTGGGCCGGAAGCCGAGGACATGTGCCGCTGCACGAGCGGTCTCCGCTATCCGGTGCCGCAGCCCGCTGCGGCCCGAACCGTCCGCAGTGCGCAGATCGAAGATGGTGGACCGGATGATCCGGATCGTGGTGTCCAGATCGTCCACCGCCCGGCTGACCCGCTCGGCCGCTTCCGGGCGGTCGGAGATGGCCCGGGTGGTGCTCTGGAGAGTCATCCCGGTCGCGAACAGCCGCTGAATCGCCAGATCGTGCAGATCGCGGGCGATCCGGTCCCGGTCGTGCAACACGGCGAGTTCCTCGGACTCGGCCCGTCTGCGGGCCAGTTCCAGCGCGATGGCCGCCTGGTCGGCGAATCCGGAGACGAGTTCGACCTCGGTGTCGTCGAACGGCGGGCGGCCCACCGGCCGCCCCAGGCGCAGTGCGCCCAGTGCCCCGGTGTCGATCTGCAACGGCACCGCCACCACCGCGCCCAGACCGTCCTCGGTACCGTCGCCGAACGGATGGGCCCGGGGATCCGTACGGACGTCGGCGCAGTGCACAGGCGTTCCGGTACGGGCGGCGAGCCCGGCCAGGGATCCCGACGCCGGAACGGACAGCCCCCGCACACGGTCGGAGTCCCGGCCGTGTGCGACGGTAACCAG
>NZ_JBEOVN010000262.1:0-8326 GCF_040295565.1 Streptomyces sp. NPDC002785
GCCCGCAACCCCCCCCCCGGCCGGCTGGTCTACCCGGGGCACAGGGGCTACACCTACCCCTAACCACCACCCCCCGGGGGCCCGCTAACCGTGGCCCTACACCCCCCCCCGCAGCTCTTCCTTCAACGACCGCTGGAACGCGGTCACCAGCGCCTGGAGCACCATCGGCTGCATATGGGCCGACAGCGACTTCATCGCCGCCACATGCTCCGGGTCCGACTCCCGTTCCCGGTAGGGATTCCACACCTCGTCCCGGAACAGCCGGGTCAGCTCCTGCGCGGCGGACCGGGAGTGCTCCAGCAAAACCGTGCGCGCGGCCAGAATCGTCTCGTGGGCGATCGGTACATCGAGCAGCTCGACCCCGAGCCGCAGCAGCCCCGGGGCCACCCGGTAGCTGCCATCGGTCGGCTCAGCACGCTCCAGCACCCCCATCGCTGCCAACCGTGCCATGTCCTGTTCGGTCAGCGCCCGTCCCGCACGCCGCTCCAGCTCCGCACGCGTCGCGTCCTCCGCCGAATCCGGCGCCCAGGACGCCACCAGCGCCCGGTGGATCGCCAGGTCGTGTGCGCTCAGATCCGGCGGCAGCTGCTCCAGATAGCGTTCGATCGCGGCCAGCGTCATGCCCTGGTGCTGGAGCTCCTCGATGAGCGCGAGCCGGGACAGATGCTCATGCCCGTAGTGCCCGACGCGACGCGGCCCGATCACCGGAGGCGGCAGCAGACCCCGAGTGCTGTAGAAACGCACGGTGCGTACGGTGACACCGGCGCGCGCCGCCAGCTCGTCGACGGTGAGCGTCGGGTCCTCGGTCCCGGTCGCCATGTCTGCTCCTCGCGTTCCGACCCAGCGGCGAACTGCTGCGTCTGCACCAATCAGGTTCAACAGTATTGCTGTCTCACCACTGTTGTGAAAGTGTCCGGCAGCATCCAAGCGCAGTCCCACTCCGGTACGGACCCGCACGGTCCGGCCGATGGTGACAGGAGGCGGCCGTGACCACGATCCTGCGACACCCCGCGGAACCCGGGCAACTCACCCTGCCCGCTCTGCTCCTGCGCAACGCCGAGGACCACGGCGATCGCCCGGCATTTTCGTGGCGGGCCGGCAGCGACGGAACGCAATGGACGACCCTCACCTGGCAGGAGGTACGGCGCAGGGTCGCCGTACTCGCCACCGGGTACAGCGCACTCGGTGTGGAGCGCGGCGAACAGGTCCTCATGATGATGGGCAACCGGCCCGAACACCGGCTGTCCGACCTGGCGCTCACCCACCTGGGAGCCGTCCCCGTCAGTGTGTACAGCACCGCGGCCCGCGAACAGATCGCACACATCGCCCGGCACAGCCGTGCCCGGTTCGCGATCGTCGAGGGCGGCCGCGAACGGGAACGCTGGGAGCCGCTGCTCGCGGACGACACGGTACGGCTGGAGAAGCTGGTCGTCGTGGAGGCGGCCGAGGCCGGAACGCACCGTACGTACGGATCACTGCTGGCCACGGGCGCCCGCCTGGGCGGCGGCCCACGGCATCGACGCGGCCGCGTCCGTACTCGCCGACCAGTCGGCCGTACGGGAGGAGGTCGCCCGAGCTGTCGCGTCGGCCAACACCCGCCTCAGCAACACGGAACAGATCAAGCGCTACCGGCTGCTCGCGCGGGAATGGGGTCCGGAGACGGGCGAACTGACCCCTTCGCTGAAACTGCGGCGCCGGGTGATCCGCGACAAGTACGGCGAGTCGATCGCCGCACTGTACGAGGACGACGACCGGGACTGATCCGGCCCGGGGCGCCTGTGTCAGTGGTGGCTCCTACGCTGGTGTCATGTCGGAGATCACGTACGTACGGGGGGACGCCACCGCCCCCCAGGGCAAGGGCGTCAAGCTGATCGCGCATGTCTGCAACGACCTGGGCGGCTGGGGCAAGGGCTTCGTCCTGGCCGTCTCGCGCCGCTGGCCCGAGCCGGAGACGGCCTACCGCCACTGGCACCGGGAGCGCGCGGGCAACGACTTCGCCCTGGGTGCGACGCAGTTCGTCCAGGTGAGTCCGTACATCTGGGTGGCGAACATGGTGGGTCAACGGGGGATACGCCCGGGCAGCAACGGGGTACCGGTGCGCTACGAGGCGATCGATAGGGCCCTGGGCGCCGTGGCGGACCGGGCCGTCGAGCTCGGGGCCTCGGTCCATATGCCACGGATCGGCTGCGGGCTGGCGGGCGGCAAGTGGTCCAGAATCGAGCCGCTGATCGAGAAGCGGCTGCTGAGCCGGGGGATAGCGGTGACGGTGTACGACTACGACTAGAGCGATTCGTGCGGACCGTCGTGCGGACCGGAGGAGGATGGCTGCCTCGATCACCTGCCGTGATCACCCCACCGACCTTCCGCCTCGGCCATGCGGAAGGTGGTGCTGTCACTCCTCGTGGGCCCTCGCGCGAATCAGGCCGCGAAAGCTCTCCAGCTCCTCCAACAACCGTCGCGTACCCTCCCGGTCGCAGGCAGCCCCGGGGAAGATCCGAAGGGACGGAGGGCGGCTGCGCACGACGGTTGGAGCGGCAAGTCCCTAACTAAGGGCTGTCCCGTAATCCCTGACGGGCGCACGACGACAGCTACGGCACCTCGCCGCGTTGTCGGAACGTCCGCATACATCCAGTATGCGGATGTCCCTCCGCCTTGCGATGCACCGCATCTGACGCCGCGCGCTGCTCCACCAGGGATTACGGGACAGCCCTTAGGATCCCGGGCATGCATTCGCTGTGTATCGACTTCTATGGTGGGGGGAACCGGCGGAACGGGGAGGGGCCATGGCGGCACGGAGTACGAGCGAGACACTGCTGGCCAGGGCACTCCGTGAGACGCCGCCGTCCGACGCGCTGAGCGAGCAGATCCTCGACGCCGCGCGTGAGCAGTTCATGACCTTCGGGCTGCGCCGCTCGACCGTCGATGACGTCGCCAAGCGCGCCAGGGTCTCGCGGGTCACCGTGTACCGGCGGATGGGCAACAAGGACAGTCTGGTCTCGGCCTGTCTGCTGCGCGAGTACCGGCGCTTCGTCGTGGAAGTGGACGACGCGGTAGCCGCTCTGCCCACGACGGAGGACCGGCTCGTCGAGGGTTTCGCCGCCGTCCTCGGGCACATTCGTGAACATCCGCTCATCGGCGGGCTGTTGAGGCTGGAGCCCGAGACCATGCTCCCGTTCCTGACCCTGGAGAGCGGACCGGCCTTCCTCGCCATCCGTGAGTACCTGGCCGACCGGCTGCGTCACGCCCGGCGTGCGGAGGGGCGGCCGGAAAGCGATCCGACACCGGTTGCCGAGCTGATGGTGCGGATCACGGTCTCCTTCCTCCTCAACCCCGTCAGTTGTTTCGAGCTCGACGACGACGTGCAGGTGCGGGCGTTCGCCCGCCGCTATCTGGTGCCGTTGCTCGCTGCGGAGTAGGGCCGTCCGTGCTGCCGTCCGCGGCGGGGGAGGGGCCTGTCTCGTCGGGCAGCGGTTCCAGGGGGCGGCTGCGAGCCCAGTGCGGCCCGAGGTCGTCGAGCCGCCAGCCGAAGGGGTACGAGCGAGGCTGCGGGCGCGAGGGCAGCCAGTGCGGCCGGGCCGGCAGCCGTCGTACGCAACGCGCACGCAGCCGCAGAGCCGCCGCGGCCGACGACCGCGCCCAGTGCGGTTGCGGCCGGAAACCCAGTGCCATCAGCAGCGGCTCGTCCAGCAGGGCGAGCGAGAACCGCGCCACGAGGGGCCGCAGCGGCCGCGGATACCAGCTCGCCATGATCCGGAACGTGGCGTTCGCGACCCGGCGGTTGGCCGGGTCGTACGCGAACATCCGCTCCTCGTAGGAGTCGAGGAGCCGCTCGAACCCCTGGTAGGTGTCAGGGGCCCCCTCGATGCCCATCATCGCCGCCATCTTCCGGCCGACCTCCGCCAGCGCGTGGATCTCCTGCGCGCACAGAGGGCGCCAGCCGTACCGGTCGATCCAGCATTTCGGCCCCACGACCGTGGTCGCCAGGACATAGAGAAAGTCCTCGTTCGGGATGCGGTACTTGCCGTGGATCCGATTGAGATGACGCGCCGCGGCCCGGCCGCGCTCCGAGTCGAAGCCGTCCGCGGCCATCTCGTACCCGATCAGCACCGTGTCGTCGTAGCGCTTCTGCCCGGACCGCTCGAACTCCTGAGTGCGGTCGAGCAGCACGGAGATCCGTGGGACGCCGTAGTCGCGGAGGAAGGCGACACTCACGCCCTGCCGGTAGTCCCAGGGGGACTCGTACTGCGAGATCAGCCGGAGGATCTCGGCGTAATCGCGCGCGGGATCCATCCGGCGGATCTCGCGCAGGCGGCTGTATCGGCCCATGGTGCGCCCTCCTGTCTGCGTGTCGACTCGGTGCGGGCCCTGCTTGATTCGTCTCCTCTGGTGTTCAACTCCCTTGATTATCAAGAGATCTGACGGTTCATCTCATTCGAGGAGTCAAAGTTACAAATACTATCGACTTGTTTCATCGGCTGCGTCAACACCGGCGACGCGGATGCGCGGAGGACGGGCGTCCCGGGGCCCGTGCGCACCGGCCCGGAAGCGATCGCATACTGGATCACACAAGGGTCGGGCACCGAGCCGCACGCCCCGCCGACCGCCGGGAGCACCGCATGAACACCGAAGCAGCCAGAGACGACACCCCCGTCCCGCCGCCGCCCGGCGGTGTGCTCTGGAGCCTCTCCGGCGACATTCGCGCCCTGCTGATGCTGCCCGCCGCCCTCGCCCTCCAGGTCGCCCACCCGGCGGTAGGTGCGGGGGTCGACGAACACTCCGTCTTCCGTACGGACCCGTGGGGGCGCGGCGAGAGGTCCCTGCGCTCGCTCCAGCTATGGGTGTACGGGGGTGAGGCGGCCGCCGAGGAAGGGCGCAGGCTCCGCAAGCTGCACCGCACCATCCAGGGCACCGACACTCGGGGGCGCCGTTACCATGCGTTGTCACCCGCAAACTATGCGTGGGTGCACGCCACGGGCTTCCCCGTCTACCAGCACGCCGCGCGCTATCTCGTCCGGCCGCTCACCGACGCGCAGGAACGGGCCCTGTACCGGGAGTGGCTCCAGGTAGGCAGGATTCTCGGCATTCACGACCGGGACATGCCGCAGACGATCGAGGAGTTCTGGCCGTACTTCCGAAAGGTGCTCGCCGACGAGATCGAGCTCACCGTCGTCGTCGAGGACCTGATCGCCACCGACCGCCCCGTACCGCCGCCGGACCGCGGGCCGCTGCCGGTGCGGCTGCTGCTGAAGGCACTATGGCCGGTGCTGCTTCCGCCGCTGGCCCGGTTCCGCCGCTTTGTGACCATCGGGCTGATGCCGCCGGACGCACGCGAGGCGATCGGGCTGGAGTGGACGGATGCGCAGGAGCGGAAGCTGCGGCGGTTGTGCGGGGTGGTGCGGCGCGTCGTGCCCGTGCTGCCCGAGCGGCTGCGCTATCTGCCGTACGCGCGCAGGGCACGGGCGGCGCATCGCGAGGCCGTCCGGGGCGACGGGAAGCTCGGACGGAAGCCCGGTGCACCAACTGGGCCGGCGTGATCGCCGACTCGAGCTCGTAACCCCGCCCTTGCCGTTCAGCCGCCGCATCAGCATCGGCACCATCAACCTGCCTATTCCCTCGGCATCCTGACGGACCGTCGTCAGCGGGGGCTCGATGGCCTCGGCCATCGACACCATGTCGTCGAAACCGGCCAGGGCCACTTCCTGCGGCACCCCGCGGCCGCGCTCGCGCAGCACCCGCAGGGCGCCCGAGGTCATCAGGTCGTCGGAGGCGAAGACCGCGTCCGGAGCGGGGTGGCGCTCAAGGAGTCGCGTCATCGCCCGTGCGCCGCCGCCCTCGACGGTGAAGCCGCCCTCCGCGAACAGTGCCGGATCGCCGTCGGGCAGCACATCGCGGTATTCGTCGATCCGGTCGAGTGCCGATGTCCGGTCGCACGGTCCGGCGATGTGCGCGATCCGCCGACGGCCGAGGGAGACGAGATGGCGTACGGCCTCCGCTGCGCCGCCCCGGCCGTCCGCCGCGCACCGTCGCCCCGCCGAGGAGGGGGCGACCGTGCCCGGACCTGATCCGCGGACCGTCAGCGGTGGTCGTGAATCGTGTTCGTGGCCGCGATCTGCTTCCATGACGCGGGCTGTGCGGGCCGAGTGGGCGCGCGCAACGAACGCGCCCCGGCTGCCGCCGGTGCCTCCGGCCGCGTCGGCTGGTACAGCCAGGTGTCGAAGAGGTCGGCGAGCGGCCGGCCCGAGACCCGTTCCGCGTACGTCACAAAGTCCCCCACGCTCGCGTTCCCGTAGGCATGCTCGGCCGGCCATCCCTTCAGCAGCTCGAAGAATGTCTCGTCGCCCACCTTGTTGCGCAGGGCCTGGATCGCCAGCGCCCCCCGGTTGTAGACGGCCGCGTCGAACTGGTTGTCAGGGCCCGGGTCGCCCGGCTTCACCGTCCAGAAGGTGTCGCCCGCCGGATGCTGGGCGTAGGTGTAGTCCGCCAGCTCCTGCGCGGTGCCCTCGCCCTCCTTCTCCGACCACAGCCACTGGCTGTAGCGGGCAAAGCCCTCGTTGATCCAGATGTCCTTCCAGCCCTTGACGGACACGCTGTCGCCGTACCACTGGTGCGCCAGCTCATGGACGACGACCGAGACGTTCGCACCGTTTGCGAACTGCCTCGGGCTGTAGAACGGTCTGGTCTGTGTCTCCAGCGCGAACCCGCTGGTCACATTGGGGGAGTAACCGCCGAGCGCGTCGAAGGGATACGGTCCGAAGATCTCCGTCAGCCACTCGGCGACCTCGGTGGTCCGCTCGATGCTGGCGCGGGCCGCACCGCCGTTGGCGCCGAGGTCCTTGCTGTACGCGTTGACGACCGGCAGACCGTCCGACGTGGTGTCCGTGGTGATGTCGAACTTGCCGATCGCCAGCGTCGTCAGATACGTCGCCTGCGGCTTGGCGGAGCGCCAGTTGAAGCGGGTCCAGCCGAGCTTCGAACTCTGCGACTGGAGCGCGCCGTTGCTGATCGCCTGGGTACCGTCGGGCACGGACACCGAGATGTCGTACGTGGCCTTGTCCAGCGGGTGGTCATTGCTGGGGAACCACCAGACGGCCGAGTCCGGCTCCTGCGCGGCCACCGCGCCGTCCGGGGTACGGGCCCAGGAGGTCCAGCCGTTGATCTTCAGCTCCGACGGCTTCCCGGCGTACCGCACGACCACCGAGACGGCCTTGCCCTTTGCCAGTGCTGCAGCCGGGGTGATCTCCAGTTCCTGGTCGCCGCTCCTGGCGTAACCGGCCTTCTTGCCATTCACCCGCACCTCGGAGACGTCCAGCCCGAAGTCGAGGTTGAAACGGGAGAGTTCCTGAGTGGTCGTGGCGAGGATCGTCGCCGTGCCCTCCAGCAGATCGGTCGCGGGCTGATACTTCAGCCGCAGGTCGTAGTGGGAAACGTCATAGCCGCCATTGCCGCTGGCCGGGTAATAGGGGTCGCCGATGCCCGGGGCGCCTGCGGTGCCTTCGGCGGCCGAGGCCGGGATCGCCAGCAGCAGGGAGGCCGCGAGTGCGCTCGGGACGATGAATCTGCGGTGCACGAATGCTCCAAGTCGTCGGGGCGAATGATCTTTCGAACCGTCACGTCGACACTATTCAGCGACTGTCGCATCAGTCGTGTCCATGGCCACAGCTGTCACACGATCGCCATTCGGCCGACATGGCACACCGTGAGCGATACGTCATGGCCACGTAATGTTCACCGTTGATCGCCCCCTGTTGCCCAGGAGTTGACCGGGGTGCCTTCCGCCCATGCCGATACGTGCGCGAGGCACCCGCTTGACGTACGGATCGCCGGCGGCGGCCGTGGCCGCCCTGATGACCGTCCTGCTCTCACCGGCAGGTGCACAGCGCGCCGCAAGGCCCTCGGAGAACAGTGTCCAGGAATCCAGGCCCCTGGAGAGCAGGCCCGTCCACCGTACGAGAACGCCGTCCGCGAATCCGTCTGGGGCGACACCGGACTGGACGGCGACGGAAACGGGAAGAGCGACCGCGTCGCCGTCGACATCGTCCGGCCGCGTGAACCCGCCGGACGGGGCCGGAAAGTCCCCGTGATCATGGATGCCGGCCCGTACTACTCCTGCTGCGGCCGAGGCAACGAGAGCCGGCTCAAGACGTACGACACCGACGGCCGGCCCGTCCGGTTCCCCCTCTACTAGGACAACTACTTCGTGACGCGCGGTTACGCCTTCGTCGCCGTCGATCTGGCCGGTACCCATCGCTCCGACGGCTGTGTCGACGTCGGCGGCCGCTCCGACGACGCCCGCCGCCCGACCGCCGAGCCGCCGTCCGAGCGGCGG